>QIJM01000073.1 GCA_003232445.1 Paraglaciecola arctica | reverse complement strand
TCGGTCGGCAACTTGATAGTAAAGCCTGTCAACTTTGACATTGTTCACTGAGATATTGATACTTAATTACTCCACTCATATAAAAATTGGTAAGATAGGTTGGCTTCATCTCACATAATAAGACATTTTAAACGTGATACAAACTCATTTAGTATGCGGTTAACTTACTTTTCGATATCGTATTTATACAATACAAAATTGTGCGGCGCTTTCAAACTAACTGCTAATCTTCCGTTTTCATCCGTCGAGCGTTTTTCGGAAATGTTTAGCTTAATTGATGCGTCATTACTCATAAGTGGTGTTAACAAAATAGATGTACTTACGGGTAACCAAGTTTTTACATTGCTTGACGATAATTCATTTTTCTCTCTAAACAATAACAAATAACCAGATGTTTTCCCGACTGCCTGAAATCCCGTCCAACTTCTTCCGCTAGGCTCTTCACCAATCGGTAAAATTGGCTGACTCTGAATGTCGGCCTTATATTCCTTATACTTGTTTATTGTACTGTGTATTTTTAATCCTTCTGGCGGCAAGCCCGATGCTTCGAACCACGCGAGAGGTTGAGCCATTAGAGAGATGGCAAAAGAATAGTCAAACGGTACGTTAATTGGCGCATATGCATCGCCTTCCAAGTATTTTTCTGGGTTTCGCCAAGGGTTCAAAAACTCAATTTGTAAATGTTGTGGCGGCACGTATTTACTAACCATCCACAAATTACGCAGCGTCCGATAGGGGTAATAATTTCCCCAATCGGTATAACGATTTTCTAGGTACACATTGCCAAATTGGTTGGTATAGAAAAAGCCGCCTCGCTGATCTGCCGTTACATCCATATTAAAGACAACTTGATTGTTTGTATATTGGAGCACTTTGGAAAAGAAATTGTTCAGATTAACTTCAGATAATTTCGTAGAAACATTGGTGCCATCAATTTTGAATGTTGTGATACCATATTTTTGGTTCAAATCAATCAAGATGTCAGCATCTCTTTCCCACGTTTTATAGTCATTCGCCCTAGACGGGTTGAACCACAAACCAACTGAAATTTGTAACTTGGCAGCCTTTTTTATTACCTTATCGAGCCCATTAGGGAAACGTTCAGGGTGCGGCTTCCAGTCATCTCCTTTCCAATATTGCCACGTGTTTCCGTCGATACTCGCTGAGTTTTGAGACAAACCAGCTTGCCAACCATCATCAATTTGATAATGCGTAATTCCTAGTGTTTTTGCCAATTCCAATTCTTTAAGAATAAAACGCTCATTCACACGGTCGTCTCTTGAACGATCACCCCATGTGTTCATTAATACCATTGAGTCGCGTTTAGGTTCAAAAATACGGGTCGACATTTGATGTTTACGCAAAGCCAGCAAGACTTCTTTATCAGATGTGCCACCGACACCAATGGCGGTGGTGTATATTTTTGTCCAACTTTCTTCTGATATAGTCTCGGCATTAATACCCGCTCCGTGAACCGTAATTTCATCGTATTTGGCGCGATAGTCAAAACCGGGATAGAAAAGTTGATCATGTTGTGCAGGTGAAGACTTAACTACAAATAGACGTTGTTTTGTTTGCAAGTTTTCGATCGTTAAAATATTGCCGCTTAACTCCTTCGGTTTACGAAAAAGCAAGTAACTGTTTTCAGTGAGCAACGTGTCATTGTAATCAGTCGCCACTGTAAAGGCTGACGATGTTAGTTGCCAATGATGTCCGGGTAAGTTTAGTTGATCTATTTGAAGCGTCAGGGACTGCGCAGATATTTTATGAGGATCCTCTACCATCTCGCGGTCTTTTTTTCGTGCACTTTGTTCGATAAGCAAGGTGCGAACTTGCTCGCTTAGCTTGCCTTTTATAGATGTTTGACAAGGTAGCGAAGGCACGTTTGGAAATAGTTTACAAACACGTTTTAGTTGAGTGTTATCGACCTGAGATTTTATAGTGATCTCTAAGTGACCAGGCACAATAGTGTCATTTTCGCGCCAAATAAATTGCAGCGCATCCTTCTTCGCTTTGACAATTTTTCCTGGTATGTAAACATCAGGAGTCGAGCCGCTTAGGGGCATAGTGTTGTTTGTTTGCTTATCTGTAATTGAACGACTGATCAAATGACCTTCGTTCCAATCAAAAACCCGAGAAAAGTACTTATTTTCAATTAGCAATTTATTATCTTCGAGCTTAACTGTGCAATTCGCACAACTAGAAGGTTTGATTGCATTCGATTTTTGACTAGCGTTCACAACAGCTTTATCAATGATTTCACCTGCAGCGTTAATAGTCAGTATTTGGGTCGATGACCGCGAAACCTTGACATACATAAAGCCTGGCGAAGCGGCAGCAAATTTTAATTTATCATTTGCACTCACGACTGGACGAAGCTTACCTCCGCCTCCCGATATTAAATAATTGACACTTTTATCATAATGTCGCTGCATATTATGTTGGTGCCCTGCAAAATACGCGTCCACACCTAAACCTTCAAATAGTGGAGTGAAAGTATCTATCATCATGTTAGAATCACCATAACGTCCTGCGCCATAGACGGGATGGTGACCAAAGGCAAACCTCCAGTCTGCTGGCTGCGTTAGATATGATTTAAACCACGATAACTGTGCTTTCTCATCTTGTTCAGAAACCCCAGGGTATATTTGGGGATTGTTCCTGTAGTGAGTCATGAAAGCATTGGTGTCGAGCATCCCCAGGGCAATCTGTCCACCTTCAAACGTAACATTTAAACCATAATACGTACTGGGTAACTTCCAGTTTTGATTTGTAGCTTGGTAATCTATCTGAGCTTGAAAATTACCTTGGTAGTCATGGTTCCCCAGCGTGATGTACCAATTTAGATCTTTAATATTGGGCAATTGATAGATATTTTCGAACGCTTGCTGCCACAAAGGATCGAGTATGTCAGTTACACCCTTATCGTAAATATTGTCACCTGTGGTTGTAATAAAATCGACTTGGTTTTGGCCCGCCCAAGCATTCATCGCTTTTGCCACAGCTACCTGCTGCGATTTTCCATAATCACCCCAATCACCAATCACAATAAAATTCACCTCATCCTTGGAAAAGCTCAATTCAAGGATAGGCGTTTCTTGGTCAGAAGCCTGAGACATTCCAATGAATAGGCCAAGTAAAAATAGTGGTGTGGTTATATATTTTTGCAGCTTGCTTATCATCTTAGCTTCCTTATTTCGCTTTACTTTGTTGTGATTCAACTTTATTCGTAATCCACTTTTTCAAAACTTCGTAGGCTAATTTGGGCTGCCCATATTCATTTATAATGCCTTTGCGATTCCAATAATCTTGATACAGTCCATGGTAACGACGAGGGGAACGAAAGTCTTTTAATATCCAGGGGGATATTCCGCGTGTCGTAGGTGTACGATCAACTAACATTAGAGTTTGCTGGTATATTGCTCGTTGGCAGTCTTCTGTCCACCGCTGATCGGCATCTCCAAAATGGCCTTTTAATGCGCCCGCACCGAACTCACTAAATATCATGGGTTTGTTATATCTACTTGACCAATTTACTTCTGCAATTTGAGAGGGCGTTCTTGGTCCATACCAACCTTCGTAAGTATTGACCGCGTAAACATCTAAAAATTCGCCCAGAGGATCTTCTACATGGATCGTATTTCCCACTTTTTTGTTTTTATCGAGCGCAGAGGAGACAAGTCTTGATGGATCTCGGGCGCGCGTTAAGTCAATTAAATTTCTCAAAAAACTTAATCTAGACTCGGTTTGAGGTGTTTCGTTAGCAACACTCCAAATAATAACTGATGCTCGATTAAAATCCCGATCGATACTTTCAAGTATCATGTTACGTGCGGTTTGTAAGGTTCTAGGATCGTCAAAATCTAAAGATTGCCACAACGGCACTTCGCTCCATACCAATAAGCCTATCTCATCGGCGAGACGTGTCATCATCTCACTGTGAGGATAATGAGCGAGTCTTACGTAGTTTGCACCTAAAGCTTTAACTTCCATTAAGAGGGCACGGGCTTCTGCCCAAGTCATTGCTCTGCCACCGATAGCGCCAATTGCTTCCTCATGTACACTAATACCGGCTAAAAAGACGGGTTCACCATTTAACAGGATGTCTGGACCGCGAGTTTCAATATATCGAAATCCAATACGCTCCGTTATTTGTTCATTGTTTTTAGCTATCGTAACGTTATAGAGTTTAGGCGACTGAGGAGACCAGTATTGGAGGTCTTGAGGAGTGAGTTCAATACTCGCCTTACCCTCATCATTCGTCACAAGCGAAGTCTGAATATTGAGTTCTGAAATAGTGATGTCAACAGACTGATTTTTGGGTTTATCGCCCGCCAACTGTATAGTGGCTAAAATCTTTCCATTTTTTTGGAGAGATAGCTCATAATCACTCACATACGTTTTTGGCACCTCAAATACATGTACAGGGCGAGTAATCCCACCGTAATTAAACCAATCGAACTTTAATGCGGGTATTTGATGCGAGCGTCTAGTGTTATCCACCGCAACTACTATTGAGTTGCGACCTGACTTCAGCTTGTCAGTTACATCAAATGAAAATGGGGTAAATCCGCCTTCATGCTCGCCTAATGCTGTCCTATTTAAATATACGCGTTTCCAATAATTTGCGCCCTCAAAATATAATATTTGTTTTTTCTGGTTGTTAGGTTCATATTCGAAAGTGCGTCGGTACCACACGAGTCCTTCATACCAAAACAGTTTCTCGACTTGGGTATTCCAATCGCTAGGGACTTGTATGTTATTTGCATAATTAAAGTCATATTCAATTAAGCGGTTTCCCTTTGGCCTCGCATCATCAGCAAAGTGCCGTATCCCTTTTCTAGGTAAATGCAGCCCCTCTTGCATGGGATCAACTATATATTGCCATTCACCTGATAAATCCAAGGTGGTGCGTGAATACAATCCTACAGGAGCCTTTTGTAAAGGCCCTTCCATTATCATTTTTTTGGATCAGCAAAAGCAAGAAATAACATTTGTATAGAAACTATCACGGATAAAAAAGCTAAAATCATTCTTTTCACTAAAATATTTCTCCTTCATAAATAAATCTATTTTATCGATTGATAAAATAATAAAAATCACTTATTTTTCTTGCAATTCAGCTTTTCATTAGTATTTTCACGCGAACAAAATTAAAATTATTTTCACATATTAGACGAAATTGGTAAGATGGATATTGTATGGTGTCTTACCAAAAATTACTAGTCGTTATTGGTTGATGCCTTTGTTTTCTTTCATGCAGCGGCATATGTCATGGCGACAATTGATGTGAGTGACGAATTGCGGATGGCGATGGCAACCTAGTGACATTCGATGGAACGTATGATGTGCTTGAAATCACCTTAAATGGTGATAGTGCGACAGTATCCGGTATAGAGATGTCTTACTCTCAGAAGTTTCTAAACGGCTTTTTCGTTGATACTAACTTGGCATTTATGGACAGCGAAGCCCATGACCCGGGATTTTGGCGGTGTGCTTACCTTACAAGTAGAGGACTGGCACCTCCGATCTTCTACCGATTTATCTCGGCGCACTGGGTGGCTTGTTAAATAGCAGGTGAAAACACAGTAGTGATTGAAGCTGGGGGAATGTTTCCCCCATAAATACGGTTTTGTCTTTTTACAACAATTAAAAATCAAACAAGCTATAGAACCAGGCTGAAAATGATGGCTGTTGCACGGCATTAGCTTGTTGAGGTGGGAGCTTTTCACCTGGATTGGCGACAACTGGAGCAGATGCCAACGATAAAGACACAACAATTGAAGCCATAAGTAATTTGAGTTTTTTCATGATAAACATTCCTAATTTAATTAATGATGTGAATTGAGTTCCACACCAATTTTTATTATGCCACAAGTTAGGAAGGTACCGCTTAACTGAGATTTCGAATATTTAAGAGAGGGGTGAGCCACTGGAGTTTAGGCTGAACTAAGCAGACAGGTATTTTTTTGACTGGTTATTAAAGTAATGCATATAGATGACTGCTAATGTCATACCTGAAATAAAATTTGAAGCAGGTGTAAACAGATAGTAGACAGTGGTTACCTCCTTTAATCCGCCTATATGCCTGAAAAAATACTCCACGGTCGTCAATAAGATTAGACCAAAGGAAAGATATAAAATACTTCCTACGTGGGTATCAAGCCCCGTTTTACCCGATGTGTAATTGAAATACTCATGGGCAATGAATATGCGATTAAAAAGTAATTGCCTTGC
>QIJM01000383.1 GCA_003232445.1 Paraglaciecola arctica | reverse complement strand
CAAAAATAGGACAAACGATCAGCTTGAGAACTGCGCTAAGTAATGAAATGTGGTGGAAACCACTGGAAACAGAAATAGCTGAGTAGCCTCTCGGTTAGGTGTGATCTAATAGATATTATTCACCCACTGTAAATTGTCATGGCCAATTACAAGCCTGATTTATCCTGCCAAAATAAATTCATCCCCGTTAACTTATCAGAGCAAATCCTGCCCGGTACGTTTGAATATGCGCTTTGTTATATTGTCGAAAACAAGCTCAATTTATCTGGGTTTGATGTCTGGTAACACAAAATACTGTATTGGGATACCACCGGGTTGGCGATGTGGAGCAAGCGTTTAGAAAAGGACGTGTTTAAATGGCTCAGCAGCACACAATCCTCAATGAGTTTAAGCGAACAGCAACTCAATAGTCTGTTAGGAGGCTTCGATATTCACGGTCACCAGCCACTTTTTTATGCGTCCGCAGGCTTATAGCATTCGATCATAAGCAGGGAATATCGATCACGATTTAGTCTAAGTAAAAACAACAGCTTAGGTGTGTATTGTTGGTAACACAGAGCACTGATTGATTCTAGTGCTGCCCAATTGGCCATTCGATAATGGCTGGGAAGGGCTCGTATGTTACGGCAGCGTGCGTGAAGTAGATGAACTAAACAAAAACGCCGCTATTCGATGAATAGCGGCGTTTTTAGTTAATCTTACTTATTCGCTGGGTTTTATTTACCAACCAATACTGAGACGTTTGCAATACCGGCTCTTTTTACTTCGTTGATAACTTCAGTTACATCACCGTGTTTGGCTTTTGGATGAGCCTGAACAGCCGCCGTGTCTTGAGCATTTTCGGCTAAGAAGCTTTGAATATTGGCTTCAACGCGACGAATATCTACCTGACGACCGTTAACGACTATAGAGCCGTCTTCATTCACTCGAATAGACAGCGACTTAACATTAGTCGGTGGTGGTGGCGTTTTAGAATCTTTAGGACGATTAACTTCTAGACCTTTCTCTTTTACGAAAGAAGTGGTTACAATAAAGAAGATAAGCATGATGAACACTATGTCCAACATGGGGGTCATATCAATTGAAGCTTCGTCATCAGAACTGCCGTGCTTTTTTCTTTTCATCGGTATAAATCGCCAATTGGGTTAAAACGAGACTGCCTATTATAGAGACAGTTGAACGCCAGAGCATCTATTATTTAACTTAATATTTACAAAACACTCTTATTTAAGGTTGTCCATTTAACCATAGCCTGCCCCAAATGATAAAAATAATCCAGTAGGTTTTTAGAAATTGTTGCTCTGCAGGGTAGATCTCCATCTTAGCTTCTGGTGTTACCAGCAATGCATTCTGGGTGTTACCAGCAAATTTATTCTTAAAAGTGGTGCGGAAGATCGGGTTATACGCCTAGATAATCCATTATGCCTTCAGCAGCCTTGCGGCCTTCATCAATGGCTGTGACAACCAAGTCAGAGCCTCGTACCATATCGCCGCCGGAGAAAATCTTAGGGTTAGACGTTTGGAATGCGAATTTGCCATTTCTAGGCGCGCGTACTCGGCCTTTCTCATCCAATATAATCCCATAATCGCCAAACCAACTAGCAGGACTGGGTTGGAAGCCAAATGCAATAATCACCGCGTCAGCTTCAAGCACGTGTTCAGAGCCTTTTACTATCACCGGGCGACGGCGGCCTTCTGCATCTGGTTGACCCATCTCGGTCTTCACCATCTGCACACCAATCGCTTTGCCGTTTTCATCCACCGCAATATCTAATGGCATAAGATTAAATTTGAAATTCACACCTTCTTCACGAGCATTTACTACTTCACGGCGTGAGCCTGGCATACTCACTTCGTCGCGGCGATAAGCGCAAGTGACATCCGTTGCGCCTTGACGTATGGCTGTTCTGACACAATCCATAGTGGTATCACCACCACCTAATACCACTACTTTTTTGCTTTGCATATCAACAAAGTCAGCAGGTGATTTTTCTAGGCCTAATTGACGATTAACGTTGGCAATTAGATAAGGCAAGGCTGCATAAACACCGGGTGCTTTTTCATTTTCAAAACCACCTTGCATGGGTTTATAAGTACCCATACCAAGGAAGACCGCATCGTAACCATCCAATAAATCTTGGAAAGGAATATCTTTGCCTACTTCGGTATTCAGAACAAAATCAATACCCATCTCAGCGAAGATTTCATGGCGCAGTGCGATGACTTCTTTTTCTAATTTGAAAGATGGAATGCCGAATGTCAGCAAACCACCTATTTTTTCATATTTATCAAACACAACGGGTTTCACACCGTTACGCACTAGGATATCTGCGCAGCCTAAACCCGCTGGACCCGCACCAATAATCGCGACTTTTTTGTTGGTTTTAATCACATTGGACATATCCGGACGCCAACCTTGTTTAAAGGCGGTGTCGGTGATGTATTTTTCAATGCTACCGATAGTAACAGCACCAAAATCATCGTTCAGGGTACAGGCACCTTCACACAATCTGTCTTGTGGGCATACACGTCCACATACCTCAGGTAATGTATTGGTTTGACTAGATAATTCAGCCGCTTCAAAAATGCGCCCTTCATTTGCTAGACTCAGCCATTGTGGAATGAAGTTATGTACTGGGCATTTCCATTCACAATAGGGGTTACCACAATCAAGACAACGGTCAGCTTGACCTGCTACTTGGGTATCACTCATTGGCTGATATATTTCAGCAAATTCTTCACGTCTGAGGATGGAGGGCTTTTTAGGTGGTTCGATACGCTCTACATCAACAAATTGGTATACATTTTTAGACATGATACCCCCTTATTGTGCTTGTACACGTAGTTCGGCAGTAGACCGACTTATGTGACCAAGTAAATTTTTAACGTCACTGGTTTTTGGTTTAACCAGCCTGAACTTCGGCAAATACTCAGCAAAGTTGCTTAAGATATCGTGTGCATGTTCACTGCCTGTTTCTTCATAATGCTGATTGATTAGACCACGTAAGTGCTCCATCAAAATCACTTTATCTTCGATAGACATGAGTTCTACCAACTCACCATTTACGCGCTGCTCGATATCATCTTGTTCATCTAAAATATAAGCAAAACCACCTGTCATACCTGCGCCAAAGTTAACACCTGTGCATCCAAGCACTGCAACAATACCGCCTGTCATGTATTCACAACCGTTATCGCCTATGCCTTCCACTACTGCTATGGCACCAGAGTTACGCACTGCGAAACGCTCACCTGCAAGCCCCGCAGCAAATAATTTACCACCTGTAGCGCCATATAAGCAGGTGTTACCGGCAATGACGCTTTCATTTGATTTGAAGCTTACGCCTCGAGGTGGATGGATCACTAGCTTGCCGTCGGTCATGCCTTTACCCACGTAATCGTTGGCGTCACCGACTAAGGTCATTTCTAGACCGCCGGCATTCCAGACACCAAAACTTTGTCCGGCAGTACCGGTGAAGTGCAACTTAATTGGCTCTTCACTCATGCCTTTATTGCCGTGATGTTGGGCAATTAAACCGGAGATAATCGCGCCTACAGAACGGTCAGTATTGCGGATAGGATAATTGAATACCCCACCACTTTTGTTTTTCACCGCAGCTGTTAAATCTGCTAACAACAACTGATTCAAATCACCTTTATCAGCTGGCGCATTAGCCCCTTCACTGCAGAATAGTTTAGTGTGATCGCCTGCTTCTGGTTTAGCTAAAATAGGGCTGAGATCTAACTTGTTCTGTTTAGCCGTTACGCCGTTCAACATGCTTAACAAATCAGTACGGCCAATCAGATCATTTAATTTACGCACACCCATTGAAGCCATAATTTCACGCACTTCCTGGGCAATAAACTTGAAGTAGTTCATCACCATATCAGGTAGACCCATGAAATAATTATCACGCAAACTTTCATCTTGCGTGGCAATGCCTGTGGCGCAGTTATTCAGGTGACAAATACGTAAATATTTACAACCTAAAGCCACCATAGGCCCAGTACCAAAACCAAAACTTTCAGCACCTAAAATGGCGGCTTTAACCACGTCTAAGCCTGTTTTTAAGCCGCCGTCGGTTTGTACTCGTACTTTATGGCGTAAACCATTGCTGACTAAGGCTTGTTGAGTTTCGGCAAGACCCAACTCCCAAGGGCTCCCAGCGTACTTAACTGACGTTAATGGGCTGGCACCTGTGCCACCGTCATAACCTGAGATAGTAATTAAGTCGGCATAGGCTTTAGCTACACCACAAGCAATAGTGCCTACTCCTGGCTCTGACACTAACTTCACTGAAATCAGTGCATCAGGATTAACTTGTTTTAAGTCAAAAATCAGCTGAGCTAAATCTTCAATAGAATAAATATCATGATGAGGTGGAGGTGATATTAAGGTTACGCCCGGTACGGAATGGCGTAATTCAGCAATATATTGATTCACTTTGTCGCCTGGAAGTTGTCCACCTTCACCGGGCTTAGCACCCTGTGCGACTTTTATTTGTAAGATTTTGGCGTTGACTAAATAGTGTGGTGTGACACCAAAACGACCTGAAGCGATTTGTTTGATATTTGAGTTACGTTCATTACCAAAACGTTTAGGATCTTCGCCACCTTCACCCGAGTTAGAATTACCCCCTAAACGGTTCATGGCAATCGCTAGGGCTTCGTGAGCTTCAGGGCTCAAAGCACCAATTGACATAGCTGCAGTGTCAAAACGTGGGAATAGATTTTCTGCAGGTTCAACCTCATCGATAGAAATAGCTTCTGCATCAGGTGCCAAGGCCAATAAATCACGTAGGCAGGCGATGGGTCGTTCATTTACCAATTCACTAAATTTTTGATAATCTTGATAGTTACCACTTACTACGGCCTTTTGCAGTGTTGTTACTACGTCAGGGTTGTAAGAATGATACTCACCATCATGCACGTATTTCAATAATCCGCCGTGATCCAATTTTTTACGTTTTAACCAAGCTACACGGTTTAAATTAATTTGGTCTTGTTGGAAATCTTCAAAATCAGCACCTTGAATGCGGCTTGGTACACCTTTAAAACAGATATTCATCACCGAATTGTTGATACCAATGGCTTCAAACAATTTTGAACTGCGGTAGCTGGCAATAGTAGAAATGCCCATTTTTGACATGATCTTGTACAGACCTTTATTTATACCTTTGCGGTAATTAACAATGGCTTGCATAGGCGTCATATCTAAATGCCCAGATCCACACATTTGCTCAATAATTTCATAAGCAAAGAACGGATATATAGCTGTAGCGCCCAGGCCAAGCAACACTGCGTAGTGATGGGAGTCTCTAGTCGAGGCGGTTTCTACCACTATGTTTGCATCACAGCGTAAGCCTTTTTCTACTAATCGCTTTTGTACCGCGCCCACGGCCATGGCTGCAGGAATAGGAATGCGTGAAGTCTTAATAGCACGATCAGATAAAATAACAAAAGCGGCTCGTTTGTGTGAGACCAAGTGTTCTACTTCATTACATACTCGATTAATCGCAGCCTTCAGGCCTTCTTCTGGTGGGTAATTAAGGTCAACAAACTCAGTATAATAATGTTCAGGATCGTAATTACGTAACTGCTTAAGATCGGTATACACCATAATCGGTGAATCAAACAACACACGATCAGCATAACCGGATGTTTCTGTGAACACTGATTTTTCACGGCCAATACAGGTAGCTAAAGACATAACGTGATTTTCACGCAAGGGATCAATAGGTGGATTGGTTACCTGAGCAAACTGTTGGCGGAAATAGTCATAAATTGTACGACTTTTCCCAGAAAGAACAGCCATAGGTGTGTCGTCACCCATCGAACCTGTGGCTTCTTGGCCATCTTTAGCCAACACTTTGACTACTTGTTCAAGCTCTTCATAGCTGTAGTTAAATTGTTTGAAGTAAGTATTCATCATGTCATCATCAAACATACGTTTGCCAATTTCAGGTGCTTCACATTCTTCAATAGGTGTTAAGCGACGAATACTTTTATCTAACCATTCTTTATAGGGATGACGGTCTTTTAAATCATCATCAATTTCATTTGAACGCCATAATTTACCTGTTTCGGTATCTATGGCTAACATTTCACCCGGTGCAACACGACCTTTTTCAAGCACATCTTGTGGCTTGTAATCCCAAATGCCCACTTCTGAAGCTAAGGTAATTAAGCCATCTTTGGTTATGACATAACGTGCTGGACGTAAACCGTTGCGGTCAAGATTACACGCGGCATGGCGACCATT
>QIJM01000673.1 GCA_003232445.1 Paraglaciecola arctica | reverse complement strand
GTTCCTTCTTGGCTCGAATAATATGCTGCTAAGTCAAGAATGTCTTGTTCTGATAACACAGCCGACATGCCATTCATTACAGCATTATTTCGGCCTTCTTTACCACCAGTCTGGCTGGCTAATTTAAATTCTGTTAACTGCTTGACTAGGTAGTCGGCATGTTGACCGGCGAGTTTAGGGTTTATAGCTATTGCACTATTCCCATCAGCGCCATGGCATGCGGCGCAGGTAACAGATTTGACCTTACCGCTTTTAGCATCACCTTGTGCTACCGCACTCGCACTAAAACCCAAAAACAAACAGACTAGCAGACCTATATTTTTCATCTTTATCTCTTTAAGCATTTGATTAGCTGGCTATTCTTAAAACATTAATGGGGTATTTTACACATTTACGCGGTCAGTAAAATAAATTCATTGTATAACTTGTGTTTATATCTATTTTAAAGAGCACAGTGATCCCCCTTTTCCCTGATATAATGGCCAGAGTTAGTATAATAATAAGACCAGTTTATCTTTCAAGTTCAATTTTTCAGCGTTTTCAGGAGTAGATGTGAGTCATTATAGTCAAGCAAAGTTTAGTATCAGTGCCCCTGATATTACGCACCTAGGACCCGATGAAGGGGTTGAAATTGCCTTTGCCGGTCGTTCGAATGCTGGAAAATCGAGCGCGTTAAACACATTAACTCGACAGAAAGGATTAGCTAGAACGAGCAAGACGCCGGGTCGGACACAATTAATCAATGTGTTTCAACTAGATGAAAATCGTAGGTTAATAGACTTGCCGGGCTATGGGTATGCGAAAGTGCCAATCGCCATAAAAAAGAAATGGCAAAGATCCTTGGGTGAATATTTACAAAAAAGGGAGAGTATTAAAGGGCTAGTGGTATTGATGGACATTCGCCACCCCTTTAAGGACTTGGATCAAGACTTAATACATTGGGCGGTAGCAGCAGGTTTACCTGTACTTGCGCTTCTTACTAAAGCTGATAAATTGAAATCAGGAAAGCGTAAAAATCAGTTAATGATGGCCCGAGAAGCGGCGCTGGCTTTTTGTGGGGATGTAACTGTTGATGTCTTTTCGTCACTAAGTGGTATTGGGTTGGAAAATTTGCAACAAAAACTAGATGGTTGGTACGGCTATGAAAAGAAGGCTATTTAACGCAAAAAAAACCCCACTAAAGAAAGAGTGGGGTAAAACACATAGAGACACACATAAACTGTACATAAGAGCGTAGCTAAAACATAAAGTTCAAAATAATTTTATGCTTTATTAAAATAAAAAATTCAGTATTTACCGAGGTTTAAGCAAAGGTTAGAAATGTCTTACTTCTGTACCCTACGCGAAGAAGTCTATTAAAAAGCATTCACAAGCCAAGCTTGTTTGTTATTTAATCGCTAGTGGGCTTCATCCCAGTTTTCTCCAACACCCGCTTCAACAATGAGTGGAACGTCAAGCTGCACGGCTTGTTCCATTAACGAAACAATTTTGTTTTGATATTCAGTTAACTTATATTGTTTAATTTCAAAAACCAGTTCGTCATGTACTTGCATGATCATGCGCACATCATCAATAGGCAGGGTTTCAATCCACTCATCAACTGCCAACATGGCTTTTTTGATAATGTCTGCGGCAGTACCTTGCATCGGTGCATTTATTGCCGCGCGTTCTGCGCCTTTTCTGCGCATACCATTGCTGGCATTAATTTCGGGTAAGTATAATCGCCTACCAAAAACGGTTGAAACATAACCTTTTTCTTTGGCAACGTGTCGTGTGTATTCCATATAGCTTAATACGGATGGATAACGTTCAAAATACAGATCCATATATTTTTGTGCATCGTGACGAGGAATATTAAGCTGTTTGGATAGACCAAATGCAGACATACCGTAAATTAGACCAAAGTTGATGGCCTTAGCATTTCTGCGTTGTTCAATACTTACCTCTGCAAGGGGGGTATCGAATACTTCCGAAGCCGTGGCAGTATGGATATCTTGTCCAGTCGCAAAAGCGTTCAACAAGCCCTTGTCGCCTGATAAATGCGCCATAATCCGCAGTTCAATTTGTGAATAATCGGCGGCAACAATCTTATAACCTGCTCTGGCAATAAATGCTTGTCTGACTCGGCGTCCTTCTTCAGTGCGAATTGGGATATTTTGTAGATTAGGATCGGTAGAAGACAATCGACCTGTCGCTGTAATCGCTTGATGATAGGACGTGTGTACTCGGCCTGTGCGAGCATTTATCATCTTCGGTAATTTATCGGTATAAGTATTTTTTAACTTACTCAACCCTCGGTATTCCATTAACAATTTGGGTAGTGGGTAATTGATGGCTAATTCCTGCAAAACTTCTTCAGCTGTTGATGGCGCTCCTTTTGGGGTTTTCTTAAGAACGGGTAAATCCATTTTTTTGTAGAGGATTTCTTGCAATTGCTTCGGTGAGCCTAAATTAAATTCTTCGCCAGCGAGTTCATATACTTCTTTTTCTAATTCAAAAATACGTAGCGCTAAGTCTTGGCTTTGTTGTGCTAGTTTTTGGCTATCTATGAGTACGCCAAATTGTTCCATTTTTGCTAAAACAGGGGACAAGGGTAGTTCTATTTCCTTAAATACATTCACTAAGTCCTTTTCTTCACTTAGTTTTTGCCAAATAACCTTGTGCAAACGTAAGGTTATGTCTGCATCTTCCGCTGCATAAGGAGCTGCTTTATCCAGTGGAATTTGATTAAAAGTAATTTGTTTGGCACCTTTTCCAGCAATATCTTCAAAGTGGATCGTTGTTTGACCCAGATATGTTTCTGCCAAACTATCCATATCGTGTCGGGTGGCAACACTATTCAACACGTAAGATCCAAGCATTGTATCGAACGCTATGCCTTGTAAATTGATGTCATAGTTGGCCAGTACATTTTTATCGTATTTAAGATGTTGTCCTACTTTCTTGATTGCAGGGTTTTCTAAAAGTGGTTTAAGTGATGCTAATACCTGCGCTCGGTCTAATTGCTCAGGAGCATCCAAATAATCATGCGCAACGGGTAAGTACGCGGCTTCGCCTGCGGATACAGAAAATGATACACCCACCAATTCGGCATCCATATAATTTAAACTGGTCGTTTCGGTATCGAATGCAAATAAATCTGCCGCTTTAAGTTTGTCTAACCAAGTGTCAAAGTCGGTTTGAGTCAGGATGGTATGATAATTATTAGGATCAAATGTTTGTTCGTCCTGCTCTTTTGGTACTGCACTTTGGGCGGCAGAGGTTTGTTTTATTTTTTGTTGGGTTTCTGTCAATAAACGCTTTAATTCAAACTGATTACTCAGAGCAATTAATTTTTCAAGATCTACTTCGCTTGGCTTGATGTGTTGAACGTTTTCGGGCAGATCTACGTCCAATTTGATCGTGGCTAATTCGTAAGACAAAGGCAGATGACTAAGTGCATTACGTAAATGTTCGCCAACTTTCCCTTTTACATTGTCGGCATTGGCCATAACTTGTTCAAGTGTGCCATGTTCAGCTAGCCACTTAGCTGCTGTTTTAGGCCCGCACTTGTCAACACCTGGAATATTGTCCACCTTGTCACCCATTAGGGCTAAATAGTCGATGATTTGGTCAGGTCTTACAGCAAATTTTTCTTCTACGCCCGCTTCATCCATCTCGACATTGGTCATGGTATTGATTAATCGAACATAAGGCGTAACGAGCTGCGCCATATCTTTGTCGCCGGTAGAAATGACGGTTTCCATTCCAAGCTTAGACGCTTGATTAGCAAGTGTACCAATCACATCATCAGCTTCGACACCTTCAATAACTAATAAAGGTAGTCCCATTGCCTCGATAATTTCATGTAAAGGTGCAATTTGTGTTCTCAGATCGTCTGGCATCGGCGGACGATTGGCTTTGTATTCAGCATACAGTTCATTGCGAAAGGTTTTCCCTTTGGCATCAAATACCACCACTATATTTCCGCTTGGGTAGTCTTTCTGTAGGCTCTTTATCATGTTTAACACACCAGTAATTGCACCTGTGGGTTGTCCATAAGAAGTGGATAACGCTTGCAAATAAGGTACATGGTAAGCTCTGAATAAATAAGATGAACCATCCACTAATATTAGTGGATTAGAGAGTGTTTCTACTTCAGATGTCATAATAGGAGCCCATATATTTATTTTAGTAGATTGTAAATTTAAGAGAATGTCATAAGTGAAGGGATTTATCATTAATCCAGAGGAAAATCTGTGGATAACTATGTAGATAACGTATTAGATAATTAATTTATTGATAGATGCAAGTATAGCGAAAAAATAAAAATATTTTTAATAAACATATGTTTATAGAAAATATATGAATTCAGGGAAAAATATTTTATGACAACTAGTTTGTGGATAAAATTTCAAACATAGCTAAAGTATGTTTGAAACTAGTGTAGAAGATACACACATGTTGAGCGCTAGAAAAGAACATTTTTAAATTATTTTAAGTCACATTTAAAATTAAATCGTGCCAAAAAATTATAAGCCTTGATTGGTCTATTCTGTAGCCTTGTTTTTTAAAAAATGAACTGAAAAGGTGAATATTTAAGTATGTGGGTACTTACATACTTAAATATTCACCTTTGCTCTAAGTAAACAGGAATTGTTGTTCGCTTTTGTCGAAATATTTTCGACGACAACGATCTTTCTGTTATCTTATTAATTGGAATACGTGAACATAATTACATGAGTCTACATTTTGAATTAGACTTTTGGTTTGGTGTTTAGCAGACAATAATTACAAGAAAAATAGTTAATCCAATGATTTACCCAAAATTAAACTTCTTATCTCAAAACTTACCTGTTGTGTTATGTGGTAGATCTATTTTGGGTCAAAGCTGAACTATGCAATATCGCACTATCATTCGAATTTTAGGGCTTCTTGTTGCGTTATTCAGTGTCACCATGATCCCTCCGGCAATTGTGTCTGTCATATATGCAGATGGCAGTGGTCTTCCATTTTTATTGGCATTTCTTTTATGTTTAATTACGGGTTTGGCCATTTGGTATCCCAATAGAAGCTATAGGTATGATTTAAGAGCCAAGGAAGGGTTTCTTATTGTAGTGCTATTCTGGACAGTTCTGGCAAGTTTTGGCGCATTGCCATTTTTGTTATTAGAACAGCCACAGATGTCTACGACAGACGCTTTTTTTGAAGCTTTTTCTGGCCTTACAACAACAGGTGCAACCGTTATTGAAGGTATCGATTATTTGCCTAAGGCAATTCAGTTTTACCGTCAGCAACTACAATGGCTAGGCGGGATGGGGATCATTGTTCTCGCTGTGGCAATCTTACCTATATTAGGTGTGGGTGGAATGCAGTTGTATAGGGCAGAAACCCCTGGCCCTGTGAAAGATTCTAAGATGACACCCAGAATAGCTGATACTGCGAAGCACCTCTGGTACATCTATCTATCTCTAACTATTGTTTGTGCCTTAGCGTATTGGTCAGTAGGGATGAATTGGTTTGATGCCATTTGTCATGCATTTTCGACCATCGCTATAGGTGGATTTAGTAACTATGACGCCAATTTAGGTCATTTTAACAGTGTAGGAGTGAATATAGTTTGTGTGATTTTTCTATGGATTGCAGCACTGAACTTTGCTCTGCATTATGCGGCGGTTAGTGGCCGCTCACTAAAGGGATATTTTTATGATCCTGAACTAAAAGCTTTTTTTATCATTCAAGTTAGTTTGGTATTGATTTGTTTTATTGTGTTAATTCAATTTAATTGGTACGCAGATGCTGGGATAGCTTTTGACCAAGCCTTGATTCAATCTGTATCCGTCAGTACAACCGCTGGTTTCACCACTACAGACTTTTCTAATTGGCCGGCGTTTTTGCCTATCATGCTAATATTCTCAAGCTTTATTGGTGGGTGTGCAGGTTCAACTGGGGGCGGATTAAAGGTTATTCGAGTATTATTGCTATATCTACAAGGCAAACGAGAAGTCGACCGTTTGATACACCCTAAAGCTATTTATTCGGTGAAATTAGGTGAAAGGGCTCTACCGGACAGAGTTGTCGAAGCCGTGTGGGGGTTCTTTTCAGCTTATGCCATGATCTTTGTCATTATTATGGTCGGTCTGATCGCTACAGGGATGGACGACGTGACGGCCTTTAGCGCAACTGCCGCAACACTCAATAACTTAGGCCCTGGTTTAGGCAAAGTGGCTGCTAACTACGCGGATGTATCTGATAGCAGTAAATGGTTATTAATAGTGGCAATGTTGTTTGGTCGATTAGAAATATTTTCGCTGTTAGTGCTATTTTCACCTACTTTTTGGCGAAGTTAA
>QIJM01000524.1 GCA_003232445.1 Paraglaciecola arctica | reverse complement strand
ATAAAATGCTGACATTTACGGCCAAAGGCAACTGCGAAATCGGCGCACACCTGCACCCCTGGTGCAACCCACCCTATTTTGGCGAAGTGGGCGAAGCCGAGTCCCATGTTGTAAATTTACCCGTAGAACAGGTGTCACAAAAATTAGACGCATTGATGGTCAGTCTTGAAACAGGCTTTGGAGTTAAACCAAAGTCGTTCAGAACCGGCAGATGGGGCATTGATAAAAATGTTATGGCCTTATTGGTAAAAAGCGGTATTACAGTAGATTCCAGTGTGTATCCTTTTTATGAAAATGAATACTTTAGTTGTAGCGGCGCTTCAACCCTTCCTTATTGGCCAGATCTAAACAATCCCCTTCAGCAAGGCTCACAAAATACCCTTTACGAACTACCCGTAACAGTAGGCTTTAACCGACCACAATTTGAATTAGCCAATCGTATTCATACGGCATTTGCCACTCCCCCTTTGAACTGGACCCGTTTTAACGGACTAGCCTGGCATACCAATTTATTAAGAAAAACCTACTTATGCCCAGAATTATCCTCGACTCAGGACATGCTGACGTTGTGTGACACGGTTATCAGTAAGGGATATCCAATATTGCATATGTATATGCATAGCTCCAGCTTGCTGGTAAATCAAAACGGTTTATTAGGCAGTGAACATAGCCCCTTTGACTTTATTAGCGATGCGGTAAAAAACGTGGTTACCCAGTTAAAGTCTACTTACGACATCGAGTTTTGTACCATATCTGAGGCGGCGGATAAGTTACAGGCTATGGATGCCCGTGCGGTATGAATATAAGAATGGCGGTCGCTGGCGACCAAGCAATATGGGATGAATATGTAGACGGCCACAATGACGCGACTCCTTATCACCGGTTTGCCTGGTTGTTAAGTATCGAACAAGCCTATCAACATCAAAATGTGAGTTTACTGGCCTTTAATGACGATAAATTAGTGGGTGTTTTACCTTGTATTAAAATGCAAAAACCCTTTTCCAAGGTCAGTTACTGCGCTCTACCCTTTTGTGACTTAGGGTTTGGTGTAGCCAACGATGCCAGCATATTACAGGCGTTACAGTCTGAAGCTATAGCTCTATTACAAAGTGAAGGCGGCAATAGCTTTGACTACCGCGACTCGGTTAACGCATCACCTGACGAAGAATTAGCAGGCAAAAAGGTACGCATGGTATTACCTTTGCTAGGCGGATCTGAAGCACTCATGGCGGGTTTTAAGTCTAAATTACGCAGTCAGATCCGCAAAGCAGAAAAAAATGGCCTGACCAGTGTGATAGCCAATAACCAAACACAAATCGATGACTTTTATCAGATATTTGCTATCAACATGCGCAAGCTTGGCTCACCAGTACATAGTAAAAAATGGTTTGAGTGTTTATTTAACCATTACGCCCAGCATATAATTTTGTCTGTAGTGTATAGCGACAAGGTGCCAGTAGGTGCGGGCATAGTTTTACGCACAGCAAACAAAGCCGCCATCCCCTGGGCTTCAACAGTAGCCGAACACAACAAGCTAGCCCCAAATATGATGTTATATTGGTCTTTGCTAGAGCATGTGAGCGACTTGGGCTGTACAGAATTTGATTTTGGCCGTTCTACCTATGACGAAGGCACCTATAAGTTTAAACGCCAGTGGGGTGCAGAGCCTGTACCTTTGGTTTGGTCAAACTTAGTAAAAAATAACAGCCCAATGGCTGAGGAAAGTGACAATAACGTCAGTAAAATCAGAACTCTAGTTGAAAAAATCTGGACAAAATTACCATTAGGTGTAACAACACTACTTGGTCCCAAAATCCGTAAACATATCAGTCTTTAGTAACATCAATTCTATGTTAAAAGATAGAACACAGAACAGGAAGTAAATTAATGTGTGGAATTGCCGGTTTTACCCACTTTGATGGACAGATGGGAGATAAAGACACCCTTAAAAAAATGGGTGATAGTATTTATCACCGCGGCCCAGATGCCGGCGGTGAGTATGTAGATAAGCATGTAGGTCTTGCCCACCGAAGATTAGCCATCATCGACTTGTCCGATGCAGGCATACAGCCCATGACTTCCCACGACGGCAAATACATAATCGTATTTAATGGTGAAATCTATAATTTTCAGGCTCTAAGAGCAGACCTAAGC
Organism: Paraglaciecola arctica; assembly: GCA_003232445.1. Classification (GTDB taxonomy): domain Bacteria; phylum Pseudomonadota; class Gammaproteobacteria; order Enterobacterales; family Alteromonadaceae; genus Paraglaciecola; species Paraglaciecola arctica_A. The sequence goes on along the minus strand of QIJM01000524.1, from coordinate 8,947 downwards.
GCTGCAGGTTATCCCTTTAAAACCCACACCGATACCGAAGTCATCTTGGCTCTGTATGCCATCGAAGGCGAAAATCTGCTAAGCAAATTAAACGGTATGTTTGCTTTTGCTTTATGGGATACCACCACACAAAAACTGATGATAGCCAGAGACCGTATGGGTAAAAAACCCTTATATTATCTGCAAACTGATACGCAATTTGCCTTTGCCTCTGAAATCAAAGCTATTCTGACCTTACCCGATGTACCCAGAGACATTCGTTTAGACGCGGTTTACGACTTCTTTGCCTATCAATATGTGCCCGATCCTAAAAGTATTTTCACCCATATTCACAAACTGCCGCCCGGCCACTATATGACTGTAGATGCCGATGGTATTGAGATCATCCAGTATTGGGATGTATCTTTTAAGCACACTAGCAATGAAAGTGAAGAGGTACTTACTAAAAAACTTAGAGAGCTTGTTACCCATTGCACCAAACAACGTATGGTGAGTGACGTACCACTAGGCGCGTTTTTAAGCGGAGGTGTCGACTCAAGTGGCGTGGTGGCCATGATGGCAAATAACAGCGACACACCCGTAAAGACCTGTTCAATCGGTTTTGATGAAAAAAAATTCAATGAAACCGAATTTGCCAAAGAGGTGGCGGATAAATATCACACCGAGCACCACGAATTTACTGTGCATCAAAATGTGGCGGATAATCTTGAAAAAATAGTCGGTTACTTTGACGAGCCTTTTGCCGATCCGTCCTTAGTACCCACCTACTTTGTATCTGAACTGGCGCGTGAGCAAGTAACAGTCGCTATTGCAGGAGATGGTGGTGACGAAGTGTTTGCAGGTTACGAGAAATACACCACCGATGCGACAGAGAACAGCTTACGGAATAAATTTCCTGCGGTGATGCGTAAACATATTTTCCCAAAACTAGCCGACTTTTTAGCCGGCAGTAATGCCACTATATTGCGCAAAGGTAAATCCTTACTCACCAGTTTAAGCCAAACACCAGCTATGGGCTTTTATACTACCAACTCGCAAATAGATGACCGCCAGTGGAACAAGTTAATAAAGCTCGAAGTAAAAAGTCAGCTCGGTGATTATCACCCATCCAAAATCACTATAGACACCTATGAAAAATCAGACGGCTCAGACCACCTAGCCAAAATACTTTACACCGACATGAAAACCTATTTGCCTGGCGGCATACTGGTCAAAGTCGATCGCATGAGCATGGCCAATTCACTAGAAGTACGTGCGCCTTTACTTGATAGAGAAGTGGTAGAATTTGCCGCCACCCTACCCTCTGATATGAAGTTTAAAAACGGCGAGAAAAAACACATTTTAAAAGAAGCCTTCAAACCCATGCTGCCCGACGGTATTTTGTACCGTAAAAAAATGGGTTTTTCGGTACCGCTGGCAAGTTGGTTCAGACATGAAATTAAAGACTTAGCCAAACGCCATCTAATCGATCAGGCGCAAGGCCTCAAAAGCATCTTTAATCACGATTATGTTCAGACATTATGGCATGAACATCAAAATGACAGTGCCGATCACAGTGCCCTGCTCTGGAGCATGCTGATGTTTGAGATGTGGTGGGTGAAATATGCTTTACCGCAACAGGCCACACAGTCACAGGAACATGCCGGGTGATTAAGACTTCAGTTATGCACCTAACCTATGACATGCGTATAGGTGGTACCGAGATGGTGATTAAAAACCTGATTGAAGGCTCAGATCATAACCTTTTTGATATGTCGATATTTTGTATCGAAGAGCCAATAGGTCCCTGGGGACTAGACTTACAAAACAAGAGTTTACAAATAACCGCCAAAGCCCGAAAGCCTGGCTTTGATACTTCACTTGTATTTGCTATTCGAAAACATATAAAAGACAACAAAATTGATGTCTTACACTGCCATCAATACACCCCCTGGGTTTATGGCGTGCTAGCTGCTTTTGGCACAAAGACTAAAGTAATATTTACCGAACACGGGCGTTTTTATCCAGATCATAGTAGCTGGAAACGAAAGTTAGTTAATCCGATTTTATCAAAAATCACAGCGCATATGGTTTCAATTTCCAAAGCAACACGAAGAGCACTGGTTGATTTCGAAAACTTGTCAATGGAAGACATTGAGGTCATATACAACGGCATAAAACCTGTCCAAGTGGATACCGCAAAAATAGTACAGTTGAAGCAAAAATTTGGCCTAACCTCAAATGATATATGCTTAGGCACAATTGCTAGATTAGACCCAATTAAAAATCACCAAATGATGTTAAAGGCGTTTAAACGAGTTTTGCAGACAAAAACAAATATTAAGTTGATCATAGTAGGTGATGGTGAAGAAAGAGCAAATATTCAGCAAACAATTGAAGATCTGCAACTTCAAGACAATGTAATTCTCACTGGTTACGAAACAAAACCACAAAACCACCTAGCAATGATGGATATATACTTACTGCCCTCGTTCAGCGAAGGAACCTCTATGACTTTACTCGAGGCGATGTCAATTAGTAAACCCTGTGTAGTAACTGATGCAGGAGGAAATCCTGAGATTGTCGAGCATGGTGTAACTGGATTTGTAACACCTAACAATAATGAAGAAGCTTATGCAAACATGCTAAGCAAACTAATTGACCAACCTGAGCTACAAGATATGTTTGCAAAAGCATCTAAAAAACGATTTGATAAGCTATTTAAAATATCTCATATGATTTCCGCATATCAACAAATTTATAAAATGCATTTGAAGAATAATGAATTAATATGAAAGCCAAAATCAAAAAAAAGATAATAAATCTTTTCAATCAACTTTTACGTGTACATGAGTCACAGCAAGAGATAAATAACAATATTATAAATGCGACTCTAGATACTCCGAAGATAAATAACACATCATCGCCCTACTTCGTTAATAAAAGCTTAGACGCTGAAAAACAACACTCATCCCGTGAAGACATAGTATTTATTACGAGTAGGTTTCGCAGTGGTTCAACCTTACTGTGGAATTTATTCAGGGAAACAGGCATATGTACATCCTATTATGAACCTTTTAATGAGCGTCGTTGGTTTGACAAGAATTTCCGCGGAGATAATGTGGATGTTTCTCATAGAGGTGTGAATGACTATTGGGCCGAATATGAAAATTTAGCGGAACTAGGGGAGCTATATTCTGAAAGTTGGATCCATTCAAAACTAATGATGACAGATACATCTTGGGATCCCAAAATGAGGGAATATATACTGCAACTTATTTCTAAGTCAGCTAAGAGACCTGTTCTGCAGTTTAATAGAGTAGATTTTAGGCTTTCATGGCTGATAAAAAACTTTCCCAAGGCTAAGATCCTTCATTTGTATCGTCATCCAAGAGATCAATGGTGCTCATTTCTCACCGACTCCAAACTTATGAACAAGGATGACATTGAGCACACCTATCAAGATGCATTTTATCTTGATGTTTGGTGTAGAGATTTAGCTAAATATTATCCAGTTCTCGACATTCTCAATACCCCACATCCCTACCAAAGATTTTATTACCTTTGGAAACTGTCATATTTACATGGTGTTAAGTTTTCTAATTTAAGCATTAGTTATGACAATTTAATGGAAAATCCAAATCAGGAAATTAATAATATCTTTTCACTACTCAATATTGATGTGGATACAACTAAACTAAGTAGCATTATTCAAGCTCCGTCACCGCAACGCTGGAAAAAATATGCTGATGATCCATGGTTTAGTCATCATGAAAATATATGTGAACATAACCTTTCCTTGATGCTAGATAATAGCGATTAGTCAAAATTGATATACGAAAAAATGAGAAACATATCGATGAGCAGTCCAATGCCCTCTTCGAAGCTCAGGTTGTCGTAGTTGCCTGGTTGTTCTGTTGCATATCAAGGGCAGTTGCCATGCCATTGAGTTTGAGTTGTCGCACCACCAGATAACGACTGGCTTGGGCGGTTTTTAAGCTTTTAATATGATACTTAACAATTTTAATTGATTATTTAAGTGCGGAACGACAGTTGTACAGTAAGAATAGAATAAATTATCCCTAAACAACTGCGAAGTCAGGGTAACCGCCAGGGCGGAATAACATTTAAAGTTATAATAACTGCAATGTTAATAACGTAATACTATAAGCTTACACATAAATTACAATTGCATTGACTGAGTGAGTTAATATATCCCAGAGTTAATATATCCCAATGAAGTTAATTGTCCAAATCCCCTGTTTCAATGAAGAAGCGACTTTACCAGCAACATTCAATGACATTCCCAAACTAATCCAACCCATACTCGACGGTAAAGCCGATGGTGTTGTGGGTGATAGAAATACCGCCAAAGTCGCGCATTTTTCACCTTTTAAAAAAAATTTACAACGAATTGCAGTTAAATGATCAAAAGTACGATGAGGATAAGCCTTAAGGGCTCATTAGTCGTTAATAAAGACTGATTACAAAAAACGACAAAGTGTAGCGGATTGTTTTATAAAGACATTTGTGACAATAATCAAATTCAGTATTAAGTCGCTTGGTTAAGAGATATATGAATAAGCCCGTGAAAAAACATATTTTGGTTACCGCATCAACATTCCCAACTTTTTTAGATGGTGATGCTACACCTGCTTTCATATACGAACTAACCAAGCGATTAACCAATAACTTTAATGTAACAGTACTTGTACCGTACTCATCTGGGTGCACTCCTGTTGAATTTCGTGATGGCATGGAAATCATCCGGTTTAAGTATTGGCCCGGTAAAAGGTTATTAGCAAATGGCGCCATTTTGCCTAATATTAAGCAGAATAAAGGTCTGCTGTTGCAACTACCATTTTTCTTTATATTTCAGCTCTTCGCCATTTCAAAAATTTGCCGAAACAATAATATTGATTTAATTAATGCCCATTGGATTATTCCTCAGGCCTCAGGGATTAACGTCCGCTATTTATAAACAGTTGTTTAATAAAAATATGAAGTTGTTGGTTAGCAGTCATGGCAGTGATGTATTTGGGTTAAAAGGGGCTGTTTTTAACAAAATCAGGAATTTTATATTCTCGAAATGCAATAAGATAACGGTGGTAGGTTCCGAAATAAAACGACAAATAGAACGTACCTTAGGCAATGTGCCCTGTTCAGTTATTCCGATGGGATTAGATATAGCGCAATTTCGCAATGATCACAGTAGGGATAACGTCCCTAAGAAGCTGCTTTTTGTCGGCAGATTAGCACCAGAAAAAAGAATACTAGATTTAGTGAACGCTATGATCAGATCAGATTTCAATGATGTAACGCTGACAATTGTGGGAGATGGTCCGGAAAAAGCTGCGATACAAAAACTACTCAGTCAGCACAAGGTTCAAAATATCGTGATGGCAGGAGCACTACCGCACGCAGAAATACCCAAGTTGATGGAACAACATGATATTTTTGTATTGCCTTCTGAACGCGAAGGAATGCCTGTATCTCTAGTAGAAGCTATGGCCGCAGGTATGATATGTATAGGCTCTGACATTATTCAAATAACTGACGTGATTAAGCATAAAGTAAATGGCTTTGTTTATAAGATGGGTGATCCGCAAAGTTTGACGAAAACCATAGAGCTAGTAGTGAATTCAGATGACTTAGTCTCTATTAGATACAAAAGTATTACGACAAGTCAGGCTTATGATTGGGCTACAATATTGAGTGAATTTGAGGAAACATTACATGAACTTATCTAAAACCCTGCAGAGCAAACGACAATACAAAACTCTTTTGATTTGCGATTTTTTTTAGCATGACTAAACCAATTGTATCGGTCATTATTAACCAAAAAAATCTCGGTTTGCCCTGTTCTCTTAATAAAGGTATTGCAGCTTCGACTGGACAGTTTATAGCAAGAATGGATGCGGATGATATTTCTCACACTGACTGATTAAAGTAACACGTGAATTAGCGCCAGAAGTAAATACCCCATTATTACGATTACCTACAGGAATACTACCACTACCAGATCTCGACAAGAAAAAAACAGTAGATCTGCAAAGCAAGCTACAAAAACATTCAAGTGAAAAGTTGATTTTATTTATTGGAAGGCTGTCTGAAGAAAAAGACATTAGAGAAGCTATTTCAATAGTGTTATCAACACCGCCTTGCTAAAATAACTCAGTACGCACAAGGATTTACTCAAGAATATAAAGGATTAAGGTAGAATGACCCTAAAACCATTATTAAGTATGGTTATACCTGTTTTAAATGATAGTGAGCAAGCATATAAAACAGTGATGAAAATAGACTCTCAAGAAGCAAGCGAGTTGGTTGAAGTCATTTTAGTTGATGATGGCTCTGAAGACCCGATAGATTTTACTTTATCTGAAGATTCTAAAATGAAATTTAGAATCTTACGTTTACCTAAAAACATGGGACGTTCGGCTGCCATAAATAAAGGTGTAGAGGTTAGTTCAGGTGAATTCGTTAGCTTTTTAGATGTTGACTGTGAACCTGAAGCGGGATACGTGAAAGGAGTTGTAGCCTCAGTAAATGACGGCTTTGAACTTATATTCGGCGATATCAAATTTTTCAATGAGGAAAACTTTTTTGAAGATTTTGAAAAGAAGATACAAGAAAAAAGAGCCCAAGTATCAGAACAATGGGAGCTAGAATTAACAAGTGCGTGTGTAACGGTTAAAAGAGACTTTTATGATCAAATAGAAGGTTTCAGTCTTGATTTTAAGAAATATGGATTTGAAGACAGAGATTTTTTAATTCGTCTAAAAGAGCAGTTTCCAAATATAAATATTACTTATGATAAATCTTTAATTGTAAATCATACCGACAGTACAACATTGGAGACCTATTTAACTAAATTTTATTTGTCAGGTCGTTATAACGCTGAAGTATTTAGACTAAAGCATCCTACATCGTATAATTTGATGAATTATTCCAAAATTGATATTAATACAGCTCCGGTAATATTGCAGGTATTACCTACAATTTTAATTGAATTTATGATTACTATCATATCCCCTATTTTTAAAGTGATTTTTAAAAATTTCCCACTCCCTTTCGCTATAAAATCTATTATCTTCAAGCTATTAAAGGGTATGGCTTATTTAAATGGAACGATAAAGTCAAAGACTCAACGTGATTAATAATGACAGTATAATTATTTCATACATCATGGGATATTAAGTATTTATGGAACAAAAAATAACGCCCTTAGTTAGTATCTATATAACGACAAAAAACCGCCCTGAAATGCTGATAAGGGCCATTAATAGTGTGTTGGCACAAACGTATAACAATATTGAATTATTAATCAGTGATGATGGCTCTACAGATGACACACCCGAAAGAGTAAAAATGTTTACAGACAAACATCATAATATTATTTATATACGAAATGAAATTTCACAGGGTGCTTGTGTCGCTAGAAATTTAGCCATTAATAAAGCGACTGGTATATATATTACCGGTTTAGATGATGACGATCGTTTCACAAAAAGTCGCATCCAAGATTTTGTAAATGGCTATGAGGAAGGGGTCTCTTTTCTGTGTGGCTTAAGTTATACGTTTGACGGTGTACGCTACAAAAAAAGTCATTATTACAATAAAAAAATTACAGCAAAAGATATTTTCAGACGAAATTACGTAGGTAATCAAGTTTTTGTTAAGCGTTCAGACCTTATCGAAAATAATGTGTTTTTTGATGAAAAATACCCAGCATGGCAAGACTATGATTTTTTCACAAACTTAATTTGTACGTTAGGGCCTGCCAAACGTGTCTATACACGGAGTTATATAACTCATACTGATCACGAACAAGGCCGAATTACGCACCCTAGCCGTATAAAAAAAGGCTACCGTTTGTACCTATCAAAATATAAACGCTTGATGACAAAAAGTGCGAGAGTTTCACTGGCTGTAAATTGTTCCATCCTCTCTGAAACTCCTATTAAAGGTATCCTCAAAAAATTATGCATTACTCATTTAAATTTATGGGACTTATTTAGGATTTATAGACATGGAAAGTAAATCTAGTTCTAATTTTGACATATTAATAATTATTCCAGTTTATAACGATTACCACCGCCTAGATAAATGCCTTGTTGCTTTGACAGAGCAAGTAGGAAACATCAACTTTGAAGTTTCAGTTGTCGATAATGGCTCTTCATTTATCGATCAAGACATGATTAAAAAATATAAATCATTTTCTAACATAACATTTTTATCTGAAAGTAAAGCTGGCTCTTATGCAGCAAGAAATAAAGCGTTAAAATCTGTTTCTAGCCAATATATTGCGTTCACAGATAGCGATTGCATACCTGCACCCAATTGGCTGGTTAATTTATTGATCACATTCAATGAAACTCAATGCGATTTAATTGCAGGTAATGTGGTCGTTTTTAGTCAAGACATTAGTGCTAAAACGTTATTAGAAACTTATGAAACTGTTCTGGCTTTTCCTCAAAAAGAAAACGCTAAGTTAGGTCGCTCGGTTACGGCCAATTTAGCCATAACCAAAGAGGTTATTGATAAGATTGGAACCTTTGATGATGAAACCTTTTCCGGAGCAGATCATGAATTTACGCAAAGAGCCGTTAAGGCTGGGTTTACGTTGGTTTATGGTGAAAACTGTTGCATCTCTCACCCCGCTAGAAAACAATTAAAAGAAATGCGTCATAAACTAAGAAGAACTGTTGGTGGTTTTTATAAGCTCAGTTCTTCAAACGTTGATATGGAAAATAAACTCACATGGTTTGCCATTTTAAAAGATCTTGCTCCGCCCTTTAATGCCTTTCGTGAAGTTATGGAAAGAAATGATGAGTTAAGCCTAACGGTAATGGATGTATTAAAGGTGCTATTAGTTTCTGTGCATAATAAATGGTATCGAATGTGGTTAAAGATTCAGTTAAAGCTGGGTTTCACTTCTTTCATTGAAAGATAAATCAACGGTAAT
>QIJM01000018.1 GCA_003232445.1 Paraglaciecola arctica | reverse complement strand
ACTTTTGCGCCCATTAAACGCATCCTAAAGACATTAGGTGCTTGGCGTTCCATGTCTTTGGCACCCATATAAATCCGAGCTTTTAAGCCCATTAATGCACAAGCCAATGCGGTGGCTACGCCATGTTGCCCTGCGCCTGTTTCGGCGATGACTTCAGTTTTACCCATACGTTTCGTTAAGAGCGCTTGACCTAATACTTGATTGGTTTTGTGCGCGCCACCGTGTAATAAATCTTCACGTTTAAGGTAAAGTTTTACCTTTGGGTTATTGACTAGGTTTCTAGTCAAGGTCATAGCTGTGGGGCGACCTGCATAATCTTTTAATAAACCCATGAATTCGGCTTGGAATTCTGGGTCTTTCTGGGCTTCAATAAAAACCTGCTCGAGTTGATCGAGCGCAGGGATCAGCAACTCGGGTACATACATACCTCCATAGTCCCCAAATTTACTATCTAAATGATTCATCTATTACTCACTTTTAAAAACGTTTTTTTTAGCTTCGAGCTACGGCTTTTTCGCTTCTCGCTCGCCGCTGCCCTCAATACTCTCTAAGCTGGCTAAAAGCTTGATTAATTTTATCTTGCTGCTTAATACCCGGTGCGCTCTCCACACCCGAATTTAAGTCGAGCATGGCGATCTGTAAATTAGCCGCCTGTTTAACATTGTTTGGGGTGATGCCTCCGGCAAGCACAATATTCGACTTGTCGGTTATTTCATCTAACAGTTGCCAACTAAAAGCTTGGCCTGTTCCACCTGATTGTTCACCTACTTGGCAATCTAAAAGAAAGTAGTCAACGCCACTTTCATCTAAAGTGGGTAAAGTATCCGTCACACCTTTAGCTAACCAAATCTGACATTGGGCGGGCAGTTTATTACGCAGGCTGTCGATATAAGTTTGGTTTTCTTGACCGTGCAACTGAACCGCCGCTAATTCCAATGTTTGTGTGTAATTCACCACTTGTTCAATAGGGGCGTCAACAAACACTCCGACATATTGAAATGGCACGGCATAAGTAATTTGTTTGGCTTGCTCTCGGGTGACAAAACGTTTGGATTTTTCGGCAAAGATCAAACCTGCAAAACTAGCTGGACTATCTTTAACTAGCTTGGCACCGGTTAAACTGGTTGTGCCGCAAATTTTTATTTTTCCATATACCAACTGTTTTGCGGCTAGTTCGATATCCTTTTCGCCCATTAATGAACTGCCTACTAAAAACCCATCAACCAGTGGCGCTAATCTGCGAACATCTCGATGGGTGTAAATCCCTGATTCAGAGATGATCACATGTTCATGTTCAGCATGTTGTTTAATCAACGGCACCAAGCGCTCAGTCGTCGCTAGGTCGGTGCTAAGATCACGCAGGTCGCGGTTGTTAATGCCGATGATTTTGGCTTTCAGCGCACAGGCTCTAAGCACTTCTTGTTCGTTACTGACTTCGGTCAATACATCGAGTTGGTATTGCTTGGCAAGGTTCGCTAATTCAGTATATTGCTCATCGTCCAGCACCGACAACATGAGTAACACCGCATCAGCATTATGATAACGGGCTAAATGAATTTGATAAGGTTCAACAAAAAAATCTTTGTTAATGACAGGCTGCGTGACCCGACTGCGCACATACTCTAGGTACTCAAACTTACCTTGAAAATATTTCTCATCGGTTAATACGGATATACACGCCGCGTAAGGACGGTAAGCCTTAATAATTTCGTCTAGGTCAAAGTTTTCACGAATTAAGCCTTTTGACGGCGACGCCTTTTTACATTCTAAAACAAAGCCAGCATTGGGCTGAGCCAAAGCGTCATAAAAGCTTCTATTTGATGGCGTTAATCCATCAATAAAATTAGCTAGCGGTAAGTCAACTTTACGTTGAGCAATTTCTAGCTTTTTGTCTAAAACGATTTTTTCTAATACGTTGGCCATGTCAGTTAACTTTACCCTTTACTTGTTTTGGCTGATGGCAGCCGACAACTTAATAGTGGCTAATGGAAGTTGCTGCTGCATGGCCTTGATTGCCATTTCAGCGCCCTGTGCATAGGTTTGTACTTTGCCACATAGTTTGAGCAGTGCACCTGTGTTCATTGCCACAGCGGCTTGATGGGCGGCTTGGCCTTTGCCTAGTAGCACATCTTCAATCAGGGTTTTATTTTCTTCTGGTTCGCCACCTTTAATGGCGTCTAACGGATAGTTTTCAAGTCCAAAATCAGCTGGAGATACACTACTTTCAGTGACTTTATCACCGTTTACTTCCACCATTTGGGTATCGCCATGTAAGGCAAATTCATCTAATCCGCTGCCATGCACTACCATGGCTTTTTGATAACCTAATAGCTGCAAGGTTTTGGCAAAAGGCATCAGTAACTCGGGGGCGTATACACCAATAATAATATGGCTTGGGCGAGCTGGGTTGACCAAGGGACCCAGCAAATTAAATAAGGTGCGGGTTTTTAAGGTGGTGCGCACTGGCATGGCATGGCGAATACCTGAGTGATAATTTGGCGCAAACAAAAAACATAGGTTTGATTCGTCGAGACATTGACGTGCGGTATCTGCCGACATCGTTAAATCTAAGTCGAATGCTTTGAATAAGTCAGCTGAGCCCGATTTACTCGAAACACTGCGATTACCGTGTTTAGCCACTTTTACACCACAACTGGCAGCAACGATAGCAGATGCAGATGAAATATTAATCGTATTATGACCATCACCGCCTGTACCCACGATATCGGCAAATTCATAATCTGGGCGATGAAATGCCCCGGCGTTAGCTATTAAAGCTGCAGCGGCACCGGCTATTTCTTCGGGTTGTTCACCCTTGATTTTTAATGCAGTGAGCAAAGAAGATAAAACAATATCATCCACCTGACCTGTCACCACTTGTGAAAATACTTCGGTAACATCATCTTGCTTCAGATCTTGGCCTTGATAGAGTTGTTCAAGAATAGCGTGGATCATAATGTTTAAACCTTACCTTGGGTTAAGAATTGAATACTTTGCATAAGTAACTGGCTGCCATGAGAAGTCAAAATAGATTCTGGATGAAATTGAAAGCCCAGCATTTTATCTTTTAAATGTGCCACTGCCATAGGAATGTCGGCAAAATTGGCTAATACAGTTAATTGGTCAGGCATGTTGCTGGCCATTAACGAATGATAACGGGCAACCGGCAACGGCTGTGGCATGTTGGCAAACATTTTATCAGCGCAGTGCTTAATCAAAGACGACTTACCATGCATGACTTTATCTGCGCGAATAATCTTGCCACCGTAAGACTCAACAATCGCTTGATGACCTAAACAAATACCCAACACTGGGAATTGGCCTTTCACTAGGTTTAACAGCGCTAACATTGAACCCGCCTGCGAAGGGTTGCCCGGACCTGGTGACAACATCAGCATCACTTGTTTAGCTTGGCCGTTTTTGTCAGTCTGCTGTGCCTTAGCCTGCATTTTTTGTAACACTAAGTCGGCCGATACACTATTGCGATAGACAATCAATTCAAGGCCTAGAGTTCTAAGTTCATCCACTAGGTTGTAGGTAAATGAATCAAAGTTATCCAATAAAAATACGCAAATTTGTTTGTTAGTTTGAGCGGCTTGTGAAGTCACTATGCTGCTCCTTTTACTTGCGAACTGGAAATAATGGCGCTGATTACTGCTTGTGCTTTGCTACGGGTTTCATCGGCTTCTGATTGTGGGTTAGAGTCAAACACTACGCCTGCACCTGCTTGAATATAAGCCGTATCATTTTTTACAAATGCCGAACGAATAACAATGCAAGTATCCATATCACCTTGACTGTTGATATAACCCACTGCTCCTCCATAACTGCCCCGGCGCTGTTTTTCCACCTGACGAATTAATGTGGCGGCACTGACTTTTGGAGCACCGATTAAGGTGCCCATATTCATACAGGCTTGATACGCATTAAGTGCATCTAAATCATCACGTAATTGGCCAACTACCCGTGAAACCAAATGCATCACATGTGAATAGCGGTCAACCTTGAGTAAATCGGTGACATAACGGGTACCGGGTTTAGATACTTTGGCTACGTCGTTACGAGCCAAATCGACCAGCATAATATGCTCGGCACGTTCTTTTTGATCTTCTTGCAGGTTGAGTTCCAAGCGGCAGTCTAGGTCTAAGTCAATGCTACCGTCTGCACGTTTACCTCTGGGGCGTGTGCCAGCGATGGGGTAAATCTCGACTTGATTGGTTTGTTTGATGTATTTCAATGCCGACTCAGGCGATGCACCAAACATACAAAAATCGTCGTCTTGTAGAAAAAACATATAAGGGCTGGGGTTTTGTTGTTTTAAAGCACGGTAAGCATCATGGGGATGAGGGCAGGGTAAGCTAAAAGTGCGCGAGGGAACTACTTGGAAAATATCACCTGCTAGTATGTTTTCTTTTAGCCTAATCACATCATCTATGTATTCTTCATCGGATTTATTGACCACTAAATCTTCATGAGTGATGGCTGTTTTTGCTGTATCAGCTAAAGGTTTGATGGTGCTCAGTTTGTGTTTAACTTGTTCTAATCGTTGACTCACTGAAAAATAGTTATTTCCGACATTTTTGCCACTGAATACACTACCAATGATTTCACTTTGCTGAGTTTGGTGATCGATGATCACTAATGTCTCAGCTAGATAAAACACAAAATCTGGGCAGCTATTGGCGCTATCTTCAACTTCTGGGAGTTTTTCGAAACTGGCCAATAAATCATATGCCAATGCACCACCTAGAAATACAGCATGAGGATGTTGGCGAATAGCAGTGATTTTATTGGTGATCAGTCGTAAAGCATCGAATACCGCTGGGGCTTTTAAGCGACTGTCTTCATCAAGCTCTGCATCTGGCGCTGGAAAGGTTAGGGTAACTAAACCTTTATTGGGGTTATATTCATGTGTGACGCCAACTGGGCAATGTTCATCGAACATAGGCAATACGGCATGGCCGTTGTCTGATAACGCCCGGCAATACACTCGCTGACCGTGACATTCCAATTTGATTGCGGCATCAATCAATAACAAACTTTTAAGGTTATCTTTGCTATCAATTTCGGCAGATTCTAACAATAAATTATTACTACGACCTTGGCATAGGTATTGATACGCATGCAAAGGGTCGGCCACGTAATCGGCGGCGACTACTAAGGTTTCTACTTTGCCAAACTGCTCTGTTAACTGGGCTAAACTCATTTCTTTGATTCTCTAATGTATCTTGAAGAGCAGGCGTAAAAAAGCCCGCATTATACGGGCTTTTTTTGAAATTTATTTGCAAAAATACAAACACTCACAGCCCGTTAGTTCAGGTTGTGCCACCACCAAATGTTATGTGTTTGAATGTTTTTCATTATTTTTTTACTCGTTATAGCTTTATATCTGTTATTCGGCTGTGGATAAGTATAATAGCGCCAAGCCACTTAAATTTGAGTGCATAGAAGAAAACAAAAACGCTTGTATGTCAATACACAAATTAATCTTAACTAGAAATAAAAACAATTAATAAAAGTGTCTACCGAATGAAAATCGACCTGCACAGCCATACACATTATTCTGATGGGCACCTCTCTCCTAAAGAGTTGATTGATCGCGCACACAATATGCAAGTCAATGTTTTAGCGATTACAGACCATGATACGGTTGACGGTATTCAAGAGGCAATGGATTATCAGTCTGCGCAAAAGCGCTCTATGCAAATACTACCGGGTGTGGAAATCTCTACTTCTTGGCATAACTTCGATATTCATATCTTGGGTTTAAATGTCGATCATACTGATGCTCAGTTTTTAGCCCGCCTAGACGAACAAAGCAAAGAACGTGACCGACGTGCTCAGCAGATGTCTGACAAGTTAGCTAAAGTGGGTATCGATAACGTATTCGAAGATGCAAAAACTTTGGCAGGAAAAGGGCAGATTACTCGCGCTCACTTCGCTAGAGTGTTGGTAGAACGCCGGGTAGTGAAAGACTTTGACGCAGTATTTAAAAAGTATTTAGGCAAAGGCAAAAAAGCCCATGTTAAGCCTCAGTGGATTGATATGGCAGAATCAATCACATGGATACAAGACGCAGGAGGTAAGGCGGTATTAGCCCATCCAGGGCATTATGATATGACCACCAAATGGTTAAAACGTTTGGTTGCCGAGTTCGCCATTGCTGGTGGAGATGGGATGGAGGTTATTCATTCTCATCTTACTCCTGAGCGCAAAAAACTGTTGGCGGATATAGCGGCTGAACACAATTTACAAGCATCTAGTGGTTCCGACTTCCATTACCCTAACCGCTGGACTGAATTAGGCAAAAACCTTTCGCTTCCCGAACAGCTTGTGCCAATATGGCATGATTGGGATTTAGCTAGCTAATATACCCAAAATCATTGGAACTGCATAATGAGACCCCATGAGCTTAGTCCGCTAAGTGATTGGGGCGAATGAGTGCAGCCAACAAACAGGCAGTTTCAAGGATGACGGGTATAGATGGTTAACCTTTACAAAACGTAACAAGCAATACTGCTGCGATAGTAGAATAGGAATGAAGTTATGAGTCAGTTTTTTTATATCCACCCTGACAACCCTCAAGTTCGCTTGATCAAACAGGCTTGTGAGTTAATTCACCAAGGTGCTGTGGTGGTGTATCCCACCGATTCTGGCTATTCCATTGGTTGTCATATGAATGACAAAGCTGCCCTTGAGCAAGTTTGCCGTATTCGCCAAATCGGTAAAGATCATAATTTTACTCTGATGTGCCGTGATATGTCTGAACTATCTGAATATGCCAGAGTGGACAATACGGCCTTTAGAATGATAAAAAACAACACCCCTGGGCCTTATACGTTTATTCTTAAAGCCACTAAAGAAGTGCCCAAACGTCTACAAAACCCCAAACGCAGAACGATTGGGATCAGAGTGCCTGATAACAAAATTGCCTTGGCGCTGTTGGAAGAGTTAGGTGAGCCGTTAATGTCGACTACACTTATTTTGCCAGATGCATTGGTCGCTGAGTCTAATCCTGATGACATTCGTGATGAATTAGAAAAACAGGTGGGCTTGATTATTCACGGTGGATTTTTAGGTGAACAACCCACCACTGTGATTGATATGTCCGAAGGCGAGAATATTATTCTTCGAGAGGGTAGTGGCGACACTAACCCTTTCGTTTAGCTCACCAAGCTATTTTTTATGTCAGCAGATAACTCCTCTTTTTCAGCGTCAAAACGAGCCAACGAGCCAGTGCAACAACCGTTGCCGCTAGCGTTTATTAATGGCGAGGCGTTAATCGAAAAACCTGAAGACTTGTATATTCCGCCTGATGCACTTGAGTTGATTTTAGAAGCGTTTGAAGGGCCTCTGGACTTGCTGTTGTACCTTATTCGCAAACAAAAATTCGATATAGTTAATTTACCCGTGTATCAAGTTACTCAGCAATACATGGAATATGTAGAGTTGATGAAAGATATCAAATTAGAATTAGCTGCTGAGTATTTATTGATGGCGGCTATTTTAGCCGAGGTGAAATCTCGAATGTTGCTGCCAAAACGGCCTGACGCCGAAGAAGATGAAGACGACCCTCGCGCCGAATTGATCCGCCGCTTAAAAGAATATGAGTTGATCAAAAACGCGGCACAGGAATTAGACAATATTCCCCGTCAAGAACGAGATGTATTCCCCGCACAGGCACAAACCTGCGACTCGGTAGCACCCATTCGTGTTCTGCCCAGTGTTAGTTTGCAAGAAATGGTCTTAGGGTTTCAAGCAGCCATGCAAAGAGCTCAAGCCTTTGAACACCATCATATTGAAAAAGAAACGCTCTCGACACGTGAACGCATGAGTTTGATTTTGCAGCAAATTTCTTCTGAACACTTCACCGGTTTTGACGAGTTATTTCAAGCTAGTGAAGGCAAGGCTGGTGTGGTGGTGACCTTTTTAGCGATTTTGGAGCTGGCCAAAGAAAGTTTAATTGAACTGGTTCAAGCTCAGCCGTACGCTAATATTCATATTCGAGTTTCACAAGGAGTGCAGTCTTAATGGTTAAAATTTCTCGCGCTCAACTGAAACAATTAGTCGAAGCCGCTATTTTTGTAGCTGACCAACCCCTTAGCCAAGAACAGATACAATTAACTGTGTTAGACGGATTGGCCGTCAGTAAAACTATGCTCAAAGAGACCTTGGCGGAGCTAAAGCTGGATTACCAAGCCAGGGGTATTCAACTGGTTGAAGTCGCCTCGGGTTATCGCTTTCAATCTATGGATAGTTTGAGCCCTTGGCTAAGTAAACTTTGGCAAGAACAAGCACCGCGTTATTCACGAGCCATGCTTGAAACTCTTTCTTTGATTGCCTACAGGCAACCTATTACACGTGGTGAAATTGAAGATGTACGTGGTGTGTCTGTCAGTAGTCAAATTATGAAAACCTTGAGAGAGAGGGGCTGGGTCAAAGTCATAGGGCACAAAGAAGTGCCCGGCAGACCTTCTTTGTATGCCACCACCAAAACGTTTCTTGATTATTTTTCTTTGAAAAGTTTGAGTGATTTACCTAGCAGTGATGATCTTTTGGTAACTGAAGTAATAGACAATCAACTTAATATCCTATCGAGTGAAGCCTGCAATAAGCTTACCGAGGATAACTCCCCACAACAATCTGCAGATAGGTCTAATATTGAACCTAGTATTGATTCTAATAACGCAGATGAACCAGAGCAATTACATTAATGAGTGACAAATTACAAAAAGTACTGGCTAACGCTGGGATTGGTTCGCGCCGTGAAATGGAAAAATGGATAGAGGCCGCACGTATCTCAGTCAATGGCAAACTTGCAACGTTAGGTGACAGGGTAGAGCCATCTGACAAAATCCGCGTGGATGGCAATCCGCTTAGCACGTCCAATGAAGCACCCGTTTGCCGAGTGTTGATGTACAACAAACCTGAAGGAGAGCTTTGTAGCCGTAAAGATCCTGAAGGTCGGGCAACCGTGTTTGATCGTTTGCCAAATATCAAAAATGGCCGCTGGATTGCAGTGGGCCGATTAGATATTAATACCAGTGGTTTATTGTTGTTCACTAATGATGGCGAGCTGGCAAATCGCTTAATGCACCCTAAACACGAAGTAGAGCGCGAGTATGCGGTGCGAGTGTTTGGTGAAGTTGAAGATATGATGCTTAAGCGTTTAACCGATGGTGTGAAACTAGAAGACGGTGAAGCCAAATTTACCCATATTGTTAAAAAGCCCAGTGACGAAGAAAGTCAAAACACTTGGTATAACGTGTGTTTGTCTGAAGGCAGAAATCGTGAAGTAAGGCGTTTATGGGAATCTCAAGGCGTACAAGTAAGCCGCTTGATGAGAGTGCGCTATGGCACACTAGAATTACAAAAGCGTTTACCTCAAGGTGGTTGGATTGAACTAGGTTTACCTGATTTAAATACCCTAAGACAAAGTGTGAAATTGCCAGCAGAAACAGAAACGCTGATCAAGATTGATCCCGGTAAGTTAGACCACGTTAAAATCAGTAGAATGCGCCGTTCGGTGAAAAAACATCGGCTTAGACAGGCGAATAAAAAAGGGAGTTAATACTTTAAATGCTTAACTAAAATTTGCACCACTTTAAGGCTACCCGCAACAATTTCACCTTTGTGCATGGGGTCATTACCACCAGAAAAGTCTGTAACCAGTCCACCAGATTCACGCACCATTAATTCACCCGCTGCGATATCCCAAGGTTTGATCCCACGTTCCCAGTAACCGTCGTAACGGCCTGCTGCAACGTAGGCCAAATCTAATGCCG
>QIJM01000090.1 GCA_003232445.1 Paraglaciecola arctica | reverse complement strand
CACTTAACAAAAGCTATGTTTAGTGATGTTATCAACCTTTGTAAATCCGTTAATTTAAATTTTGTTGAGCAAGGAACATATATATATATGGCTGAATTTTTTTTAAAAAAACAGATGTATACAGACGCTGAAAAGATATTGTTAGACAACTTGATATCTGTTGAAAAAAC
Organism: Paraglaciecola arctica; assembly: GCA_003232445.1. Lineage (GTDB taxonomy): Bacteria > Pseudomonadota > Gammaproteobacteria > Enterobacterales > Alteromonadaceae > Paraglaciecola > Paraglaciecola arctica_A. Next base: position 6,315 of record QIJM01000090.1, on the reverse strand, counting down.
TGGATATCACACTATGAGTGCGTCCTATTATTCTCAATTAGCTGAGCTTTATGTGTTTCAAGGCGATTATTTAAAAGCCGAAAGTTTCGCTCAAAAAATTGTCAAAACAAAACCTGAGCACCAAAACGCTAAGAGCATAGCTACCGCCTATAAAGTATTATCCAAGGTATTTGAAGAAAAAAAGGATTATGACAAAGCGCTAGATTATTTTAAAAAACATAATGAAGTACACCAACTTAAGTTAGATCAAAACAATGCAAAACTATTAGCCATTCAAAAAGCAAAGTTTGATGCTATAGAAAAAAATGTACAAATCGCTCTACTCGATAAAGAAAACACCCTGCTGAAAATTCAAGCGTTATTAGACAGTGAAGCAGCCCAGAGCAAACGTTTGGCTTTGGCATTGTTAACTATGGCACTAGTGGTATTTATATTATGGACTTATAAAAACAGAAAAAATTATCTTGAAATGCGTTACTTTGCCCAGACCGATGAATTAACCGGTATTGCCAATCGTCATCATTTTGCGCAATTAGCCCTTTCGGCGATTACGCTTTGCAAAAAAACAGATCAACCCGTTAGTTTTGTGATTTTTGATTTGGATTTTTTTAAGAAAATTAATGATACCTATGGTCACATAGTAGGCGATGAAGCACTTAAAATGGCAGTGAGTGCCGCAAAATCAGCCTGTCGGAAAAATGATATTATCGGTCGTTTAGGCGGTGAGGAGTTTGGTATTTTATTAGCGGGTTGTGGTAATCATTTGGCCGCACACATCGCCGAAAAATGCCGTAAAGCGATTGAAGAAGTGAACACCTCAGCATCAGGTCATCAGTTTACACTGACCGCAAGTTTTGGTGTATCCGATTCATCCATTTGTGGTTATGAATTTACCCAGTTATTTGCTGGTGCCGATAGAGCCCTATATCAGTCAAAGGATTTAGGGCGTAATCAAGTATTCAACTACCAAACTAATACTTTTGCTTTTGATACCTGAACAACTGTACCTTTTAAGATTTTCATAATGTCATCTTATAAAATAATGGCAAGATCCTAACAGAATAAAGTAAACCTGCTGAGTGTTTAAGGACTAAACATTCAGTCTAATCTAAGCGACTTAATCATCATCTGCACCCGCCACTATATTGGCAATATTAAGCAAGCTAGAAACCGCCATATAGTTAACTGAACCTTTAGGGTAACGACCTTTAGTGTTAAGTACACCCGCGTCTTTATCCATTAACAATTCCAACGCATCATCAACTGTTTCAACCACACAGACATGGAACGTTTGTGCTTTCACGGCTGCCAACACTTCTTTATCAAGCATCAAGTTCACGTGATTAGACTTGGGTATTACCACCCCTTGATTACCCGTTAATCCTCGATGTTGGCAAAGTTTAAAGAAACCCTCAATTTTTTCATTCACGCCGCCCACAGACTGCACTTGACCGTACTGGTTTATTGAACCCGTAATGGCTAAGTCTTGACGAACTGGCATTTTAGTTAAGGCAGAAATCAGCGCGACTAATTCTGCTAACGAGGCACTATCGCCGTCTATGTGCCCATAAGACTGCTCTATAGCAATATTAGCTGATAAGGTTAACGGAAATAGCTGAGCATATTTGTGGCCTAAGTACCCCGTTAACAACATCACACCTTTAGAGTGACTGGGTTGACCGAATTCGACTTCTCGCTCAATATCTACCACACCATTAGCGCCTGCGTATACAGTCGAGGTTATACGCGCAGGTGTGCCAAACATGCTATCGCCGATTTCCAGTATCGTTAGACCATTCACTTTACCTACGTCAACGCCTTGCGTCGCAATCAGAATTTGGCCTTGTTTGATATCGTCTAGTACGGCTTCACTTACACGCCCAGTACGATGAGTTTTTGCCGCCAAGGCAGTTTCGATGTGGGTCACATCGAGTTCTTGAGTATGTTGGTGTCTACAAAAGTACTCGGCTTCATGCAGTAGCTCAATCACGTCTGAAAAACGTGCGGATAACCTTTGTTGATGTTCTGCAAGACGCAAACTGTATTCGACTAATCGATACATGGCTTTGGCCGAAATACTCTGTAAACCTAATTCTTTAACCTGCACTCTTACACGGCCAACAAAATCAAATAAGGTCTTTTTATCCAGTGGGATCTCGTGGTCAAAATCCACTAACACCCTAAACAATTCATAAAATTCGTCATCATAATCTTGCAAGGAGTAATACAAGTCACGAGAGCCCAACAGCACCACTTTGACATCTATCGGTATTTGCTGTGGATTGAGCGTGATGGAATTCACCATTCCCACATCATGTTGCGGCAAGTCCATTTTGAGTGAGCCAAACTTAAGCACTAATTTCAGCGTTTCCCATGCATAAGGTTGATCAATCAGCTTGTCTACGTCTAACAGTAAATACCCACCATTTGCTCGGTGCATTGCCCCGGGTTGGATCATACGGTAGTTAGTAAAAACCGAACCCTGAATATTGGTATATTCGACCCGACCAAATAAGTTTTGATGCGTTGGGTTAGGCTCATAAATCACCGGAGAGCCACTGTTTAAATCATGTGAAACCAGAATATTGGGTAGGTATTGCTCTTCTAAAATCGAACGTTTGTCGTACTCGTCGTGTTTATCTTCTTTTTTATCGTCAGCTAATACTTCAACCACGGTTTCTACCAAGTGCGGTTTAAGTTGCCGTAGAAATTTCAAGATAGCCAAGTCAGATGAATATTTATGCTCTAAATCTTTTAATAACGGCCTGATACCCTGCTCTGCCGTTTCCTTTTTCAGCTTTCTTAATTTTTCTGCAGTAGCGCGTTTCCACTTAGGTAACTCAATTAAGGCTTCACTTAATTTGTCTTCAAGTTCATCAATTAATTGATAATAGTGTTGTCGCTGTTCATCTGATGCTTTAGCAAATTCAGCATCGGTAACAGATTTACCTTCAACAATAGGCGAAAAAGTGATCGTACCGCCATCTTCATACAATGCCACACTCTGTTGTTGCGCTTGTTTTTCAACTTCATCAATCGCTTTGTCATATCCTTGATCAAATTCACGGGTGATCGCTGCTTTTTTTCGCTGATAACCTGGATTATCAAATGCCGCAGGAAAGGTATCTAATAATTCATCGACTAAATTTTCCATGTCTTTGACTAGCTTTTTACTTTCACCTGCTGGCAGCTTCAACGAAAAAGGTTCACGCTCATCTTCAAAGTTGTTGATATAGCACCAATCATCGGGTGTGAAGGTTTTATTAACATATTTATCAATAAATTCATGTACTAAGGTAAAACGCCCCGTAGCTTGTTCACCCATGACATAAAGATTGTACCCTCGCGTATCTATACCTAAACCAAAAGACAAGGCGTCACGCGCCCTATCCTGACCGATAAAAGTAGAATTTAATGCTTGTTGATCTTTTAACGCTTGATTGATCAATCGTCTACTGGGTTTTGCAGTCAACTGCTGCAGATGTAAGGCATATTTTCTTTGCATGTTAAAAGGCTTAATTACTACAAATTAGGAATATACCAATTAGTGAAACCTGTAATCAGCAGGCTGTCAAACGGATACGAAAAGAATATGAAAAACTGACTATTTTTAATACAAATCACTTATTACATCTACAAACTTCAGAATAAGCTCGATAAATCACGTATTAACTATTGTTAGCAAGGGATACGCTAAGGTATTCTAACCAGCTAACTTTTATATCATTGTTTAGGGTCATGTTGACCTTATCGCTCTCGTCACGGAAATCTTTTTTAATGGCCGAAAAACAGTACCAACCTCAAAAAATCGAAAAAGAGGTTCAAGCCTATTGGGAAACCCAGCAAACGTTTAAAGCAACTGAAGACGCTGACAAAGAAAAATTTTATTGTCTTTCTATGTTTCCTTATCCAAGCGGCCGTTTGCACATGGGGCATGTTCGCAATTACACCATTGGTGATGTGATTAGCCGTTATCAAAGAATGTTAGGTAAAAACGTACTTCAACCTATGGGTTGGGATGCCTTTGGTTTACCGGCTGAAAACGCAGCCATTAACAACAATACAGCGCCGGCCAAATGGACTTACTCGAATATTGAGTATATGAAAACCCAATTGAAAGCATTAGGATTTGGTTACGACTGGGATCGCGAAATAGCAACCTGTAAAAAAGACTATTACCGTTGGGAACAATGGTTTTTTACTCGTCTATTCGATAAAGGTTTAGTCTATAAAAAAAACGCGACTGTTAACTGGGATCCAGTTGATCATACGGTTCTCGCTAACGAACAAGTGATTGATGGCCGCGGCTGGCGATCAGGCGCCTTAGTTGAACAAAAAGAAATCCCTCAGTGGTTTATTAAAATCACCGATTATGCAGAAGAACTGGTCAACGATTTAGAACAATTAGAAGAATGGCCAGAGCAAGTACGGGCTATGCAAAAAAACTGGATTGGCCGTTCAGAAGGCGTAGAGATAACCTTCGACCTCGAACAAACAGTCGCAGAGCTTGAAAGTTTTGATGTATATACCACTCGCCCAGATACCTTATTAGGGGCGACCTATGTGGCCGTTGCTGCGCAACATCCCATTGCATTAGAAGCCGCCAAGACTAATAGTGATTTAGCCGTATTTATTGAAGAATGCAAAAATACCAAAGTGGCTGAAGCTGAGATGGCCACCATGGAAAAGAAAGGCTGTGCCACAGGTTATTATGCTATTCACCCCTTAACAGGTGGCAAGGTACCTGTTTGGGTAGCCAACTTTGTATTAATGGGCTACGGCTCAGGTGCGGTGATGGCTGTGCCAGGGCACGATCAACGTGACTGGGAGTTTGCCACTAAATACGGCCTTGAAATAAAACAAGTTATTCAAGGCAATGCACAAAGTACTGTTGTGTGTGATTTAAACCAAGGGGCGTTTACCGAAAAAGGTCTATTGGTTAATTCTGGCGAATACGATGGTCTCACCTCAGCACAAGCCTTTGATAAAATTGCACAAGCTCTTATCGAACAAAATAAGGGTAAAAAGAAAATCAATTATCGTTTGAGAGATTGGGGCGTGTCACGCCAACGTTATTGGGGCAGCCCTATCCCAATGCTAAATTTAGAAAATGGCGGATCCGTGCCAGTACCTATCGACCAATTACCGGTTGAATTACCAGAAGATGTACATATGAACGGGGTTATTTCTCCGATCAAAGCAGACCCTGAGTGGGCTAAAACCCAATACAACGGTCAACCTGCATTAAGGGAAACCGATACCTTTGATACCTTTATGGAATCATCATGGTATTACGCACGTTATTGCAGTGCGCAAAACGACCAAGTCATGTTGGATCCCGCACAGGCCAATTATTGGTTGCCAGTCGACCAATATGTGGGTGGAATTGAACACGCTATATTGCATTTATTGTACTCGCGTTTTTTCCACAAACTGATGCGTGACGAAGGATTGGTGCAATCTGATGAACCTTACAAACGTTTGTTATGTCAAGGTATGGTGTTAGCCGATTCGTTTTATCGTGAGGATGCGGTAGGCAAAAAAGTCTGGTATTCCCCCGCTGATGTTATCAGTGAAAAAGACGATAAAGGCCGAATATCAAAATCTGTACTTGAGTCTGATGGCCAAGAAGTATTGCACGGCGGTATGACCAAAATGTCTAAGTCTAAAAACAATGGCATTGATCCACAGCAAGTTATTGATTTATATGGTGCTGATACTATTCGAGTCTTTACCATGTTTGCAGCGCCACCCGAACAAACGTTGGAATGGATTGACTCTGGAGTTGAAGGTGCACATAGGTTTGTAAAACGCCTTTGGAACTTAGTGCAAGAACACGTAGAAGCAGGCGAAATAGCCATGCTAGATAAAGCTAATTTGTCTGCTGCGCAGAAAAACCTTAGACGTTTAGTACATAAAACCATTGAAAAAGTCAGTGATGACATTGGTCGTCGCCAGACATTCAATACGGCTGTTGCCGCCTGCATGGAGTTGCTCAATCATTTGCAAAAAGCACCCAAAACGTCTGCGCAAGATTTAGTTGTGATGCGTGAAGGGATTGATGCAATAGTCTTGTTACTTACTCCTATCGCTCCGCACATTTGTCATGTTATGTACAAAGACTTAGGCCATAAGAATGAAGTAGAAACCGCGCCATGGCCGTTGGCAGAAGCTGACGCCATGGTTGAAGACGAAAAGCTAGTAGTGGTGCAAGTCAATGGTAAAGTTAGAGCTAAAATTACCGTCGCTGCAGATGCTACAAAAGAACAGGTCGAAACTATGGGTTTGGCAGAACACAATGTACAGCAACATACA
>QIJM01000409.1 GCA_003232445.1 Paraglaciecola arctica | reverse complement strand
TAAACTGGGTCTTTTTCCAGTTTATGCTTTCCACCATATGAAACTTCAGAGAAATACGCATCACGTCTATCGGTTGATGTATCACTTTGTTGGGTTCACAAAGTATTTGTTGAGCCCTATCGCGAAGCGATGAAGGCTATTATTCACAAAAAGACATCCTCCCGGGCTTTTAAATTGGCTGGTACTGGGTTGAACCAAGCCAAATAGGAATGCCTGCTCAATTCTCAAGAGGCGATCCCATTAACTTCAGTCTAGACCATGGTTACTCTTGGCCTTTGTAGCGACGTTCAACCTTTGCCAACAATGCTGGGTTTTCAATCTCTAAAATAACGACTTGACGTAAAATAATTTTTCCTTTTACATCTGATGACTCATCAATCGTTAAGGTCGGCGGATTATGTTCACGTGTTTTATCACCCCACCAACTACTGCCATCTTGTGATTCAAATTCGATATCACCTTCTACGACCGAACCTTGCAGTAAAGTGATACTGCCATTCCTGGTTTTAATATCATCGCCGATGGTGGTTTTTGTTAAGTTTATGTCGCCATTAACAGTGGTGACATCTTCATCAACTCTTGAATTTGCAGCAAAACTAATATTGCCATTGACCGTACTCACATCACGTTTTACCGATAAATAAGTTTGAGCCTGAATATCTCCATTGACAGTGACTAGCTCGTGAACACTGACATTATTGCCTATTTCGATATTGCCATTTACCGCATCAACATCATGAGCACTCACCCCATCTTCAATATTTATATTGCCATTAACTGAGGAGAGATCTCTCACTTGTTTATTTTTAGCAATATCTAGACCCCCAAAAACACGGCTATACTCGCCTTGGTCATTGCTGCCATCATTGTGTCCGCCAACATGAATGATACAGCCTGTTGTGCTTAAGGTTAATGCGGTAAGTAGTGCTGCTGTTGTCAATTTATAGAGTGCCATAGTTGCCCTTAGTGCGTAATGAGTTAATTGATCTGGTTTCTGTTTGTGTGTGGTCATATGTAGCAGATCATGTGCCAAATATGTAACTGTATGATAATTATAGTTATGTTTGTTTTTCTTAATGGTTAATCGTAATAAAATGCGAAAAATTAGTTAAGATAGCAAATTAGTGGTTAATTCCCTTAGCTCTATTTAGGACTAAGTAAGTATATTCGCAGATGGTCTAAGTACAAAGTCACTTGAGTTTTTTTCTCACATAGGCCATCTTGCTTGCCTTGTTAACGTTCCACTTCTTAGCAGTTCGAGACACTTAAATGCTTACAAAAGAACAAACAAAATATTACCAACAAAACGGGTATTTGGTGCTTGAACAGTGTTTTTCTGCTGAGCAGATGAATCTGCTAAAAAATGCTGCGAATGAAATAGTGGCTGATTTTGACCCGAACTCTACCCGAGCAGTATTTTCTACTGAAGATCATAGTCAAACCCGTGATGACTATTTTTTATCCTCTGGCGATAAAGTTCGGTGTTTTTTTGAAGAAGGTGCATTTGACTCAAAGGGGGCGCTTAAACAAGATAAAGCACTCAGTATTAATAAAATTGGCCATGCTTTGCATCAATTGATCCCGGCATTTAAAGACTTTAGCCATAGCGATAAAATAAGAGATATTGCGTTAGATTTAGGCTTAGCTAGGCCTCAAATTCACCAATCTATGTATATTTTTAAACAACCCAAAATTGGTGGGGTTATTCGTTGGCATCAAGATGCCAGCTACTTTTTTACGTCCCCTATTTCTGTTATTACATTTTGGTTGGCGGTAGAAGATGCCACGCTACTAAATGGCTGCCTTCAGGTGCAATCGGGCGGAGCGGCTATACCGCTGAAAGAGCAGTTTTTGCGGTATCCTGATGACAGCACCGAGTTAAGAACCTTACATGATATGCCGTGGCCTGATGACGACAGTGCCAAACCTTTAGACGTTAAAAAAGGTACACTAGTGGTATTCAATGGATTGTTACCCCACTTTAGTGCGGCCAATTTATCTGACAAGTCGCGTCATGCTTTTACCTTGCATGTCACTTGTGCCAATACGCAATATGCCAAAGAAAACTGGCTGCAGGCTGAGCCAAGTATTCTGGAGCATTTGAGTCAAACTCAATCGTTGAAAAGTCAAACCAAATAAACAGGGGACAAAGTGTTTCAACTCGAAAAATTTAGTCTAAAAGACAAGGTTTCGCAGCAAGAATGGCAAACGCGAGTTGATCTGGCTGCATGTTATAGGCTAGTGGCTGATCATGGCTGGGGAGATTTAATTTACACCCATTTGTCGGCAAGGGTGCCTAATACAGAACACTACTTGGTGAATGCTTTTGGCTTGATTTTTGACGAAGTGACCGCTTCTAATTTGGTCAAAGTCGATTTGCAAGGCAATATATTAGATGGTTCTCCTTATCCAATTAACCCAGCTGGTTTTACTATCCACAGTGCCATTCACGAAGTGCGACATGATGCACAATGTGTTATTCATTTGCATACCAAAGCGACTATTAGCGTGGCAACAGTTCAAGGTGGATTAAAGCCTTGGAGTCAATATGCGATGTTTTCGTTGTCTTCGTTAAGCTATCACGGTTATGAAGGGTTAGCGGTGAATAAGGCTGAAAAATCTCGCTTGCAGGCTGATCTTGGACAGACCAATCACATGTTACTGCATAATCATGGTGGACTAACTTTAGGTGGCACTGTAGGCGATGCGTTTATGCGTTTTTACGACTTGCAAAGAGCCTGTGAAATTCAAATGCAGTTGATGCAAAGTGGTCAGCCCGTTATCGAAATTCCACAACCTATTGTCGATGGTATCTATGCACAGGCAAACATTGTGCATAGCGGCCAAACAGGTGGTCAAAAAGCTTGGCCAGCCATGCTTAGACGAGCTTACAAACTTGATCCCTTATTTTGCGAATAATCGATACCTTTCTTTTGAATAGAAATCTAAATAATTTAGAAACAGGAAAAATACATGAAAATTAACCGTGTCGAAATTTTCGACATTCATTGCCCAAAACGTACAGCATGGAATCCGGTTTTTGTGCGTATCCATACCGATGAAGGTATCTCAGGTGTGGGCGAAGCAGGTTTGGCTTATGACTTAGGCCACAGCGCTGCTGCTCATATGATTAAAGAGATTGCCGAAGCCATGTTAATTGGTTGGAACCCCTTTCAAACCGAGGCGCTGTGGAGCCGTATGTTGCGTGAAAGCTTTTGGGGATTAGGCGGTGGACCGATTATTTATGCCGCGATGAGTGCCATTGATACTGCTTTATGGGATATTCGAGGCAAAGCTTTAGGTGTGCCTGTGTATCAATTACTTGGCGGTAAAACCAACGAAAAACTCAGAACCTACGCGAGTCAATTACAGTTTGACTGGGACAAAGAAGTCACCAGATTGAACGATCCTGTCGATTATGGCAAGGCCGCCGAAAAGGCTGTGGCTGAAGGTTATGACGCAGTAAAAGTCGATCCTATCGTTTATGATAAACATGGCGAAGGGCATTTTGATCGGACAAAATTGTTTACTCAACCCGAAATGCGCTTATTTAAAGCCCGTTTGCAGGCTATCCGTGATGCGGTAGGTGACGACGTAGATATTATCTTTGAATGCCACAGTTTACCGGGTGTTGCTACCGCTATTCAGTTAGGCGAAATGGTCGAAGACATTGGTTGTTTGTTTTACGAAGAACCCGTTAATTATTTGAACTCCAAGCTGCACGATAAAGTGGCTAAACGGGTCAATGTGCCTATTGCGGGGGGCGAACGTTTATATAATCGTTGGGGAGTGCGTCCATATCTGGAAGACCAGTCTCTTGACGTGTTGCAACCTGATATTGGTTTATGTGGTGGATTCACTGAAGCGAAAAAAGTGTGTGATTATGCGGATGTTTACGATGTGCGTATTCAAGCCCATGTTTGTGGTGGCCCTGTAGCCACAGCCGCTAGTTTGCATCTAGAAACCGCTATTCCTAACTTTTTAATTCATGAGCACCATACTTATGCGATTAAAGATTGGAATAGAGAGTTATGTATTCAAGATCCACAACCCGTTAACGGTTTTTTTGAAGTAACAGAAGTGCCCGGAATTGGCATTGAGTTAAATGACAAAATTGTTTATCGCTCACCTAATATGGAAGTGAAGTAAACCTTCGCTGTTTGAATAAAAAAGGGCGTTGATGTGTTATGCATCAATGCCCTGTTCAATAAGTATTAAGCGAATTAAGCAGCGTTAGCTTGTGCTGTCTCTTTTTCATTCACTAGCTCTAGATTGCTATCTAACAAGTCCATATCAAACGTAAACTCGTCAACACGGATAGCCAACTTACGTTTTTCATTGTATTCAATGACTAGCGCGACTTCTTGTGCGGTTAATTCACCCGATTCCTGTAACTTACCTACAGCATTTTCGAAAGAAACATAAGGTATCACTGGCGTTTTGCGTAAGGCTTTGTGGATTTTCTTAAGCTGTGGCAATACGGCATGTTTGGCTTTAAACGCCTGTTCGTTGATGTCGTTACCATCTCCAGGGATGACTTTAACCAAATGTGTTAACTGCGCTTTGATGCTGGTGTCTTGCATGGCGGCTTCAGATAACTCACGTTTTAAGTCGTCTGAAATACCTTTAATAGCTGTGGTGTAGGTATTGGTTAATGCACGCATCAAGCCGCGTACAGCTGTGTTTGGAAAGTTCGTAATAAATTCGTTAAGCGCTGTTTCACCTTTATTCAAACACCACTGAATGGCATATTCAAAGTAAGGTAATGCTTCATTTCGACTCTCAACACGTTGCTCGTAAAAACGCACCACAGCCATAGCTGCATACATGTAACTCATTACGTCACCAAGACGTGCTGATAACATTTCAGCTTTCTTCAAATCACCAGCGAGAACTAATAATGACAAATCGGCCATAGGCGCCAGTTTGGCAGAAAGGGCATTCATACGTTTTTCGTATTTACGCACTTCTGGTAAAGCCGACTCGGCTCCTCGTGTGAAAGGCAGGTAACTTTTAGATAAGCTGCGAAACGCATTTTTCACACTGAAAACAACGGTTTTACCTAACACTTTATTAAATTGTGCATCGGCGCCTTGCTCAGTACTGTGAATTAGATCAACCATTTCTTTAAGATGTGGATGACAACGCATAGTGCCTTGACCAAATATCATCAAACTACGTGTCAGGATATTTGCACCTTCCACTGTAATGGCGATTGGCAAGGCAGCATAACTGCCTGCTAGGGTGTTTTGTGGTCCACGTTGAATGGCCTTGCCTGCTTGGATATCCATCGCAGAGTTCACTACTTCACGGCCAAGCTCAGTCATATGATATTTGGCAATTGCCGTCACCACGCCCGGTTTAAGACCTAGGTTAAGACCTTCTGTGGTCAATACTCGCATGGCCTCAAGGATGAAAGTTTTACCGGCAATATCAGCCATTTCTTCTTGAATACCTTCAAAACGCCCAATCGGTACACCAAACTGCTCACGAACAAACGAATATTCGGCAGTAGATTTAAACGATGTTTGCGCTGATGCCACGCCCATTGCTGGAAGTGAGATACCACGACCGGCACCTAAACAGGCAACCAGCATCTGCCAACCACGGCCGATGTTATCTTGTCCGCCAATGACAAAATCCATTGGGATAAATACATCTTGTCCACGTGTTGTGCCGTTATAAAACGTTACGCCCATTGGGTCATGACGGTTGCCTAACCTAACACCGGGGTGTGATTTAGGGATAAGGGCACAAGTAATACCTAATTCGACTTGTGAGCCAAGTAAGCCATCAACATCAAACACCTTAAAGGCCAAGCCTAGTACAGTCGCAATAGGCGCAAGCGTAATGTAACGCTTGTCCCATGTTACTCTGAGGCCAATTACTTCTTGACCTTCCCACATGCCTTTAGTGACGATGCCTGCGTCTGGAATAGCGCCAGCATCAGAACCCGCTTCTGGGCTAGTTAAGGCAAAACATGGGATATCTTGGCCCACAGCTAAGCGTGGTAGGTAGTAATTTTGTTGTTCAGGTGTTCCGTAATGCATCAATAACTCGCCTGGACCTAATGAATTAGGCACCATAACGGTTACTGCTAATGCACCACTTTTAGCGGCTAGTGTAGCTACTATGGTGGAGTTGGCGTAAGGAGAAAACTCTAAGCCGCCAAATTTCTTAGGAATAATTAAAGCAAAAAATTTGTTGGTAGACAAAAAATCTAGAATTTCTTGAGGAAGGTGCTTTGCACTTTGCAGGGCAAAATCATCTACCATTGTTAACACTTGCTCTACTGGGCCGTCTAAAAAGGCCTGTTCTTCAGCGTTGAGTTTAGCGGTAGGTATATTACGCAATGCGTGCATATCAGGTTTACCCTGATAAATAGACGCTTCTAACCATACATCACCGGCTTCTAATGCTTCTTGCTCGGTAATTGAAATAGGAGGTAATACTTTTTTAAGATCATAGTTTGCTCATCCGCTCATCTGACCAGTTGTTGCTTATAATACTAGTTTTCACAAAAAGGTCAAAATTCTTTGGTATGTTGATGAAATACTAATCATAGATAAGTATTCGTTATAGGAATAAAAACTATATTTATCAATGGTATATTAGGGTCTGTAGTAGACATGAAAAACGTTATTTTAAACACAATATTATATGGATTTTGTTGTGTTCAAGGCATTATGGTGTGATTAAAAAGTAACCATAATATGCCAGTCATAAACATTCAGGCATTGATTTTGTGCCTTATATGTTATTCTGCAGTGCTAGCCCAGCAGGTAATAACGATTAATATTGAAGGTGAATGCATTGAATTTATGTGGTTGGGTAAATAAGTGAATAATACTTGGTTAGACTTTTCGGTTAATCGTCCTAAGACAGTCCTTATCATTGGGTTTATGCTCATTATTGCAACGGCTTTGGGTGCCAAGAATCTGTATTTTCGCGGCGATTACAAAGTTTTTTTCGAGGATTCAAATCCGCAAAGAATGGCATTTGAGGAGATGCAAAGGATCTTTAGTGAAAATGATGGGGCTAGTATTATTATTGCGCCCAAATCAGGCAATGTTTTTACCTTGCAAACGTTGTCTTTGATTCATGAAATGACTGAAGATGCGGAACAAACGCCTTTATCTATTCGTATTAACTCCCTGACTAATTTTCAGCATACCTGGGCTGAAGACGATGACATGATTGTTGAAGATCTCGTCTACGATTTGACTGATCTCGACCAGAAAAGGTTTGACTATATTCGTACAGTAGCTTTGAGCGAACCTAACTTGGTCAACCGACTTATCTCGCCCAAGGGTGATGTCACCGTTATCAATGTTTCTGTTAACTTGCCCGATGGAGACCAAACGGCTGAAGTAGATAGGATCACAGAGTCGATTAAAGCGTTAACTGACCGATATAAAGTAAAATACCCTGAACATGATTTTTATCATACTGGGGTAGTCTTGATGAACTATTCCTTTGCCTCATTTGCCAAGCGAGATTTCAGCACTATTGTACCCCTTATGTTTTTGACCGTTGTGATCATCATGTGGTTACTGTTAAAAACAGCCGTAGGGACATTTTCAACCGTTGTGGTTATTGCATCGAGTATTGCTGCAACTATGGGAGTAGCGGGTTGGTTTGGCATGTTTATGAGCACAGCAACGGTGAATGTACCGACTATGGTAATGACACTCGCTGTCGCTGATTGTATTCATGTGATATCGACTATGTTATATGGGATGCGCCAAGGCAAAGATAAAAAAGAAGCCTTGGTATACAGCCTGTCACTTAACAAAATGCCTATTTTTATTACCAGTGCTACCACAGGTATTGGCTTTTTAACCCTTAACTTTTCAGCAGTACCCATTTTAGCTGATTTGGGTAACTTAACCGCAGTTGGTGTTATTTTCGCCTGTATTTTTTCACTGACTATTTTACCCGCGCTCATAATGGTTTTACCGATTAAACAATTACCTAAACAAATATCTAGCACCAAGTTGGGGTATACAGAAAGGTTTGGCGAGTGGGTTATCGCGCACCACAAGCGGATTTTACCTTTTACCCTAGTGGTCACTGTTATCGCAATTGGCTTCTCGTTTAAAAACCAGTTAAACGATGTGCCTACCGCTTATTTTGATAAAAGTACCGAATTTAGACAATCTACAGATTTTCAACAACAGCATCTAAGTGGCATGATAAATTTGGATTTCTCGATTTTCACCAACGAAGATTCAGGCATTAATAAACCACAAACGCTACAACAAATTGAAGCGTTTAGTCAGTGGCTCAGGACACAACCTGAAATCGACCATGTTTCTACCATTACCGACACCTTTAAACGTTTGAACAAAAACATGCATGGTGATGACCCTGACTATTTTATATTGCCAGACGATAGAGAACTCGCTGCCCAGTATTTACTACTATATGAAATGTCATTGCCTTATGGGTTGGATTTAACCAATCAACTGAATATGAACAAGTCTGCTACCCGTGTCATGACTATGGTTAAAAATGTCGGTAGTAAAGAACTCACCGCGCTTGAAAGCAAAGCGCAAGAATGGTTCTCAACTAACGCGCCCAATTTAAAACTCACCGCAGCCAGTCCGGGATTAATGTTTGCGCATATAGGTGAAGCCAATATGGCTAGTATGTTAGAGGGCACCTTGGTTGCACTTATACTGATATCTGGTCTTTTGGTATTTGCACTTAAGTCATTTAAAATAGGGGTGATAAGCCTTTTACCCAATTTATTACCAGCGGGTATCGGTTTTGGCATTTGGGGTATTTACTCTGGGGAAGTCAATCTTGGCCTATCTATCGTTCTCAGTATGACATTGGGTATTATTGTGGACGATACAGTTCATTTCCTTAGCAAATATCGCCATGCTAGAATTAGCGGCAAAGACGCTGAACAAAGTGTGCGTTATGCATTTTCCAGTGTAGGTCGAGCGTTATGTATCACCACTTTAGTATTAGCCGCTGGATTTTCAATACTGATGCTGTCACCATTTGCGCTCAACTCGGAGATGGGTATGTTAACCAGTATTATTATAGTGGTGGCCTTGGCAGTCGATTTCTTGTTTTTACCACCATTTTTAATGGCCTTTGATAGAAAAAATATTAAGCAGGAGTGTGTCCATGAATAGATATCTTCTTTCATCAGTGACAAAGGTAGTCTTGGTTTTTGCACTGATGACATATTCTTTAGGTAGTTATGCACAATCAGCCCAAGAAAAAGGTCTGGCTATCGCCAAAGAGCGTAAGCTAAGAGATATGGGCTGGGGTGACAGTATCGGTGATATGAGTATGATTTTGCGCAATGCACGAGGTGATGAAGTTGAGCGTAAAATGCGCTTAAAATCGTTGGAAATGGTTGATGATGGAGACAAAGGATTAACTATTTTTGATCAGCCATTAGATGTAAAAGGCACCGCATTTTTAACTTTTTCCCATACAATTGAGCCAGATGATCAATGGATGTATCTGCCTAAGTTGAGCAAAGTAAAACGTATACGCACACGAAATAAGTCAGGCCCTTTTATGGGCAGTGAGTTTGCATTCGAAGATATGAGTTCGTTCGAAATTGAAAAATATGAATTCAAATATTTACGCGACGAAACTTTTGAAGGACAACCCAGTTATGTTGTTGAACAGGTTCCACTGGATAAAAACTCTGGTTACACCAAACAAATAGTCTGGATTGATAAAAAGCATTACCGTGTGTTGCAGATAGAATCTTATGATCGTAAACGTAGCTTGTTAAAAGTACTGATCATGAATGATTACACCTTATATTTAGATAAGTATTGGCGTTCGTTGAGTATGGAAATGTTCAATGAACAAAATGGTAAAAGTACAGAGTTACTCACTCATGAGCTAAAATTCAAAGTAGGCTTGTCAGACAGTGATTTTGATGAAGCCCGGCTGAAGAACGTCAAATAACTGAAATTTTTAAACAAGAGGCCAAGGAAAAAAATTGAAAACACTATTATCGCTTTTATTATTGGGTATGCCTTTACAGGCAGTAGCTGAAATTCAATATAGCGGCAATGCCGGTGTTGAGCAGCGTTATTTTTTTCAAGACGCTCTCTTTCCGCAACAAGAGCGTGGCAACTTATCTGTGTATTTTGCTCCCGAATTATATACTTCGTTTAATGATGGTAACGACAGCGTTGTGTTCAAAGGGTATTACCGCTTTGATCAACAAGACTCTGAACGCACTCATGGTGACATTCGAGAATTTAAATGGACTCACTCTGGGGATGTATGGGAGATCCAAGCTGGCATAGGTAAAGTGTTTTGGGGGCAGACTGAGTCTCTGCATTTAGTCGATATAATTAATCAAACAGACAGCGTTGAAGCCATAGATGGAGAAGATAAGTTAGGTCAGCCTATGGTGGCGTTATCTCTTTTTAAAGACTGGGGTAATACCACACTGTTTGTGTTGCCGTATTTTCGAGAACGCACTTTTTCTGGCAGTGATGGCCGTTTTAGGCCGCCATTGCCAGTTGATACCGACAACCCAATATACGAATCCGAAGATGAAGAAAAAAATGTTGATTGGGCGATAAGGTGGCAACACTCAATAGGCGATTGGGAGGTGGGATTATCCTATTTTGATGGTACTTCCAGAGAGCCAGACTTTGTATTGACCACTAACGAGTTATTAGAGCCAAGTTTGCGTCCATTTTATCCGCAGATCCAACAAGCAGGAATAGATGTTTTGGCCTTGTTGGGCGACTGGGCAATTAAGTTCGAAGGTATTCAACGTACAGTTATGGAGCAGGACTTTACTGCTTTTGTGGGCGGCTTTGAGTACTCTTTTGTTGGCCTGTTTGACAGTGTTTACGATGTAAATTGGCTAATGGAATATCAATATGATGGTCGTGAAGATCTGACTAATGTCATTGCACAAAATGATTTAATGCTCGGCAGTAGACTGGTGTTCAATGATGTTGATGGCACTGAAATATTGGTAGGTGTGGTACAAGATCTCGATTATTCAAGTGTTAAATCCGGTTTTATTGAAGCTTCAAGTCGTATCAACGATCACTGGAAATGGCGGGTAGATGCTTGGATGTTTTCCAGCAACGAACCTACAGAGCCTAGCTACATATTGCGTAGAGATGATTATATCCAACTTAGCTTAGAGTATTATTTTTAAGACAGACGCTAAGTCGCTGTGCAATAAGCGCTAAGAGCGAAAAGAATAGCACCCAAGAGGTCTTAAAGTGCTCCCTTCACAGAGGGATATTGTTCATTTCTTTCTTCTGCGTCTTGTGTAGTTATTAAACATGTAGGCTAATTGTTAGGATGGATTGGTATTACAAATACTTCGCATGAAACCTCAGGTGTTCTTCAATAAAGCTGGCGACAAAAAAGTAGCTATGATCATAACCTGAATGATAACGAAATTCGGCTTTGTAACCTATTTCTAATGCTACGTCTTCTAACGGTTTTGTCAGTTTCTGAGCATGGTAAAAATTATCATCTAAGCCTTGGTCTACTAACATAGGAATATGCAGAAACTTTCCCTGTTGACGCATTAAAGCGCAGCTATCGTAGGCCTCCCAGTTTTTTTGGTTATCACCTAAATAATTCTTAAACGCTTTTTGGCCCCATTGGCAATCCGCAGGATTAACAATAGGCGCGAAGGCCGATACTGAGCAATATTGTTTCATGTTGGATAACGCAATGGTTAGCGCGCCATGCCCACCCATTGAATGTCCGGCTATTGCCGATTTAGCTTTCACCCTAAACTCTTTATTAATCAGAGCGGGTAACTCTTCAACAATGTAGTCGTACATTTGATAATGCTCATGCCACGGCTCTTGCGTGGCATTGAGGTAAAACCCAGCACCTAAGCCTAGATCGTAAGCTGCGTCTGTGGCATCGGGTATATGATCGCCCCTAGGGCTGGTATCAGGCATGATCAACATGATACCCAGCTCAGCAGCGACTCTTTGTGCTCCAGCTTTGGCAGAAAAATTTTCGTCAGTACAAGTTAGCCCACTCAACCAATACAGCACAGGAAGCTTTTCGCTTGGATCGGTAATTGGTGGGTGGAGTAAATACACTAAACTGCATTTCACATTTTAGTACGCTAGATTTGTGACTGTAGCGTTTTTGCCAACCACCAAAATATTTATTAGCGCTGAGTTCAGCTAATTCTGTTGCACCCGCGCTTGCATCCGTCATCAGAAATGCACCACTGTGCGAATAGACTTACCTTCATGCATTAAATCAAAGGCAGAATTGATATCTTCTAATGGCATAGTGTGAGTAATGAAAGTGTCTAACTCAAATTCACCATCCATATAACGCTGCACGTAATCAGGTAATTGGCTGCGGCCTTTTACTCCACCAAAAGCTGTGCCACGCCAGACTCTGCCGGTGACTAATTGGAATGGCCGAGTAGAAATCTCTTGCCCAGAACCTGCCACACCAATAATGATAGATTCGCCCCAGCCTTTATGACAACACTCTAATGCCGAGCGCATCACGTTAACGTTACCGATACATTCAAAGGAATAATCCACACCGCCTTCTGTCATATCGACTATGACATCTTGAATGGGTTTGTCGAAGTCTTTAGGATTGATCACATCAGTCGCACCTAATTGTTTGGCGATATCGAATTTGTCTTCATTGATATCGATAGCAATAATCCTCCCAGCATTGGCCATTTTGGCGCCTATCAACACCGAAAGGCCAATTCCGCCTAAACCAAACACGGCAACAGTGTCACCCGCTTGCACTTTGGCTGTATTGGTTACAGCGCCCATGCCTGTTGTGACACCACAACCCAACAAACACACTTTCTCTAGTGGTGCGTCTTTAGAGATTTTGGCTAAGGCAATTTCAGGCACTACGGTATGTTCGGCAAAAGTAGAAGTGCCCATATAATGATAAATTGGCTGGCCGTTGATAGAGAAACGGCTGGTGCCATCGGGCATCACTCCCTTACCTTGTGTGCTGCGTATTGCCTGACACAAATTAGTTTTACCTGACAGACAGAACTTACATTTACCGCATTCAGGCGTGTATAAAGGAATAACATGAT
>QIJM01000075.1 GCA_003232445.1 Paraglaciecola arctica | reverse complement strand
TACGTGAAGCCGCACATGTGCATCAACTGTGTACCGCAGAAGTAGCTATTGAGGTGTTAAAACTGGCAGACGATAATCATGCGGCAGAAGCACTTGGAGAATACTTTCATCAATTCAAAAAGGCCTATATTGCAGGTAAGGCGCACTTGACGCTTATTTAACCCTGTCTCAACCTAACTTCAATGATTTTGGCTTTTTTCATTAAATACTAAAAACTCACTATTGCTGACATCTTTCCCGTGAAAAATCATTAAAGTATCGGCTGTGGTTGAAACTGAATCACTCACTTAAAGAGCAAACTAAAAAAACTAGTGAGCATGTTTTTTCTTAGGACGGTAATCTCTTGATGAAGAATGGGTATGAACCACTTTCCATTGACCATCTATTTTTCTAAAAAGAAACGTTTGATATCCGCTTTTATCAAATTCACGACCACTTTTGTTTACTTTGCCTTTTACGCGAGTATCAGCAATGGCCCATGCAAAACTTTTCTTTTCACCTTCAAAGTGAACTTCAATATCACTAAAGTTGAGTTTTAAATATTCTAAAGCCTCTTTTTCAGGCTCTACATGGTGTGTCACTAATGAATCTAAACCCGCATTTTGACCGCCGCCTTCAACATAACGAGCGCCTTTAAAGTCTAAAAAAGTTTTCCTAAACGGGGCACCATCACCATTTTCCCAGCCATATTTTATGCCCACAATAATATCAATTATCGCTTGTTTGTCTTTGTTTACATGTTTTTCATCGCCGTGAGCTAAGGTATTAAAACTTAAGACTATTAGTAATAGTGTAGTGATTGTTTTTAACATATTTTATTCCTGCTTTAGTTTGGTAGTAAATAGATTGATCTCGTCAATTAATCTATTGCCGTTAAAATTTGATATTGCTCAGGGGTTAATGTTGGTAGACGCTGCAAAAATGCGACCATAGCCCAAATACGTTGATCGTCATGGGTTAAACCCCACGCTGGCATGCCCGATGCTTTGATACCATGCTTTATTATCCAGTAATATTCCCGCGCCTTTTGCTCCTCGTCAATATCACCATGGTGTTCGTCATGTATAATAGCCAAGTTTGGTGGCGCCGGATATAAACCTAAGCTCATATCACTTTCTGTTTGCTGTGGTTTTAAGTGACAACTTGAACACATAAACTCATAATCACTCCCCCCAGCAAGCAATAAATCAGGGCTGCTCAAATCAGGTACTTTGATATTTGCAGCGGCTCTTGATATTGAATTTTTCCGTGTTTCTTCTAATAACCAATAAACAAAATCACTGTGAGGCTCATCGGCAGCAACATTAACAATACCTGAGTACATTACTGTTGCGGCACTAACTATACCCATAACTGCGAGTAAGCTTACTATTTTAATTATTTTCATCTTAGTCTCCTTTTTGTGAAAAACCGTCATTGTGTAACTTTTTTATACACAATCTCGTTCATCAATACTGAGACCCCTAATTTAACGACTATGGGGATCTCAGCAGGTAAATAAATACCTTTGATCAAACATTAGTGATCATGACTATTATCTTTTTCGGCATGCTTTTTAGCGTCATGCTCCATTTTGCTGTGATCCATGCTGCCATGAGTCATGTCTTTTTTAGCTTGTTTCATACATTTTTTCATCATTGCCATCGCCACGGGATCTTTACTGTCCATGTTAGAGTGCTCCATTTCTACAATCCGCTTTTTCTGCTTTTTTCACATGCAAACTAGGATCATGCGCTTGGGCTGTGCCTGACAAAGTGGCTGATAATGCTAATATCGGCATAACAACCAATGCGATTTTATTTACTTTATTGATTAAGATTTTCATAGATACTCCGTTAGGTTAAAAATTAATGTTCTTAGGTTAAAGTTAATGTTCATTACTAATAGGCAATGGGGGTATTTAAGAAAATTCATCAAAAGAGATGGCACTTTCATCAACACCTTTTGCTTTTAATAATTCCATGGTTTCATCCATCAGCCCTTGCGGACCACATAAATAAAATTCTACGTTACCGAGTTCACCACTGGGTTCATCGGTTGTGTTAGTGCCAGAAATATCACTGGCAAAATTATCGAAATTAAGTAACAAAATATCTTGCACATAACCGGTTGCCCCTTGCCATTTATCATTTGTTTGAGAAAGAATTGGGTAGTAGTGAAAGTGCTCATTTTGCTGTGCTAATTGATAAAACTCATCCGCGTAAAGTAGGTCACTCTCGGTGCGTGCACCATAAAAAAAGTGGATGTTTTTGCGCGGAGCGATACTATTTTTTGCCATGATGGCCATTTGATCTTCAATAATAGCTTTTAAGGGTGCCATGCCTGAGCCAGCACCAAGCATTACCATGGTTTTATTACTGTCTTTTTTAGCAAAAAACGCTTCAAATGGGCCAATAACTTCAACGGTTTGACCTAGTGCTAAGTTACACAAATAACTCGAGCCAACACCTGGTAGCACGGTATTATTTGGCGCGGTTTGAATTTTAACGGTAAACACCAGCTCGTCAGTCGTTGTTGAAGGCTGGGCAAACGAATAACTGCGAGAACATGCGTTATGTTCAAAAGTTAACTGCTCAACATGCTGCCAATGGGGTTTTAACTCTTCGGGTAAACGCAGTGGAATTGATACTCCTTTAGCCGCTGGAATAAAAAAGCGCATAAATGCTCCTGCTTTAAAATACAAACTAGCTTCACCAATAATTTTAAAACGTAGCTCTTTTATATGCGGGCTAACAAAACGGCTTTGGGTTAACTCTAAAGTGTGCTTTTTAGCTTCAGTGACATCAATTAAGGTCATGTGATCAACGTCATTACAAAAATGCTGACACGCAAGACGATAACCTTGTTGCAATTCTTTATCGCTAAAATGAACATGATCCGCTGAAGTACTTTGTGCTGCAGGGGTGATCATCACTTTACAACGCCCACAAGTGCCACCACCACCACAAGTAGAAGGTAGGGCAATGTCATGCTCAATCAAACCATCTAATAAGTTAGTATGGGTAGATAATGATACCGCGCCCATGCTTTTTTGATGTTTATCAAACAATTTAACGCCACGTTGTTTAGCAAAATATTTGATTTGATATTGACCACGCAAACCTAAATCAACCGTCCAAACTAAGCCTGAAATACACAGCCATAAGGTGATAAAGGCAAAAATGATAATCGGCCAATTGTTAAAACTACCTTCTTGGGCATAGTCCATAAAATGCAGCATAAAGAAAAAATCTGCCAAACGTTTTTCATCATCACTATGGCCCACAATGCGCCCAGAGCCTTGTTCAATATAAACACTGGTATATATTTCGTCACTAAAGTTTACTTGCCAAGTAGGATTTTTTTGTTTGGGAAAGTCTTCAATAAAACCGGTAATTAAGGTAACTGAACTAATTTCCCCCGGCCCCTTATACGACTTGCTCGCTAATTGCTTGACAAAGCTTTCATCAACTAAGGCCTTCTGCCCCGTATAAGCATCAACTAAGGTATAACGATTAACAAAATAAGGGTACAAAGCTTTAACATGACTTAATAAATAATAAGGTTGATCCAAGATGTTAATGATTTTAATGACAATGCTTGGGTCAAAGTTACCTAAAACAGTTTTAGGCTCTACTAAACGAGTATGATCAATCACCATGTTTTCATGGATTTGGCTGCGGTACGTACTGCCACTGGCTTTGGTGTGATCCATAACATTGAAATAAATACCGCTGAGTAACCATAAAAAAAGCTGTATACCCACAAGTACTGAAGCCCATTTATGAATTTTTTTCACTAATTTCATAATGATTTCGCCCCAGCAATAACGCCTGGCCCATTGCTTGAAAGCTCGGAGATTTTTGATTTAAAGACCCGAAAATACATTAAAATAAGCCCAGTAATACTTGCAAAAATACCAAATAACGCGAACCAAAATAATAACCAGTTATCAATAGCGCCATCGTTATAATCCATGGCATGAAAATTAAACATATAGTCAAATAAGCGCCAATAATCATGGCGTTTACCTAATAACTTGCCATTAGTTGCTGATATATAAAGTGATGGGTTACCTAAATCATCAAAATTTATTCGCCATGCAGGTAAATCACTATGCACCCGTCTGCTCAATTCAAACGGGGGGTTGTCACTTATAAACTCAACGCTGGCGATTTTTCCTTGTCCGGTGTAAAAATATCTGGCCGCTTTAATAGCTTCATCTTTTGCTAAAGGAGAAAGTTGCTTGCCGTTAATGGCCGACACCATCACTTTTTTATCTTTGTGACTAAAACGGTAAACTTCTTTATTAATAAAGGTGTCTACTTCAATGTCTTCGGCTGTAGGGTAGCTCCCAAGCAGTTGCTCAAGAGAATAGTCAATATTCTGGTGATTAATTTTATTTTGATGGTTAACAATTAAAGTATTACCATGAATATATTCAATATTGAAAAACACCATGTACGCGCCGGTCACTGACCAGGTCACAAACTGCACGCCCAGAAATAACATTAACCATTTGTGATATTTTCGACTTGTTTTCAATACACTCATTTTTTTCTTAATTTACTTTCAATTAATAGTTAGTTTAATGGGGAGTTAACTTAACTAACCCGTTAACTCCCGCTTCGTTTTCTTTAAACGGCTTCTTTCAGCCCTTGTGAGCGCCATAAATAAAACAGTGCAGGCAAAATTAATAAGGTTAATAACATCGCACTTGCCATACCGCCCACCATAGGTGCGGCTATTCTACTCATCACTTCTGAACCAGTGCCGGTGCCATATAAAATAGGTAACAAGCCGACAATAACCGTACCGCCAGTCATCATAATAGGACGAACTCGCAAGCCTGCACCATGTAGCACCGCTTGAAACACATCAGCTTTAGTGGTTTTTATACCACTTTTTTCGTGCTCGGCTAACATACCGTGATAAGCCTGATTTAAGTACACCAACATAATAACGCCAATTTCAACCGCTACTCCTGCTAAGGCAATAAAGCCTACCCCAACAGCGATAGAAAAATTAAAACCTTCTAGGTACATTAGCCAAATACTACCCACCATAGCTAACGGCAGTGTGCCCATGATCATCGCCACTTCAATCACATTTCTAAAATTAAGATAAAGTAGAAAAATGATGATAAACAAGGTTAACGGTACTACATAAGCCAACTTAGCTTTAGCACGTTGCATATATTCATACTGACCTGCCCAAGCAATAGAGTAACCAGCAGGCAGTTTTAATTCATCTGCCACTATTTTTTGTGCTGCCTCAACATAAGTACCCACATCAACGCCTTCAATATCAACATAAGCCCAGCCATTTAAGCGGGCATTTTCCGATTTAATACCTGGTGGGCCATCTTCTATAAACACATTGGCAACGTCACCTAAGGAAATGCGCTGCCCTTGTGGGGTAACAATTGGCAATAAAGACAATTGCTCTGGTGAATTACGATAATCTTGTGGGTAACGTAAATTAACCGGATAACGCTCTAAACCTTCAACGGTTTTGGTAACATTCATCCCCCCAATAGCGGTGGCAACAACTTGTTGAATATCAGCAATATTCAAACCGTAACGTGCCGCTTTTGCTCGTTGAATATCAACTTTAATATAGCGACCACCCGCAACACGCTCAGAATAAACCGAAGCAGTGCCCGGAACATCTTTAAGGATCACTTCAATTTGCTTACCTATTTCTTGAATAACCCCCAACTCTGGCCCTGCGATTTTAATACCTACAGGGGTTTTAATACCGGTTGCTAACATATCAATACGAGTCTTAATTGGCATCACCCACGCATTAGTGACACCCGGTAATTTAACTAAAGCATCAAATTCTTTTTTCAGGCTTTCGGTAGTAACACCTTCTCGCCACTCGCTTTTAGGTTTTAATTGAATAAAAGTTTCAATCATAGTTAACGGAGCTGGATCGGTGGCGGTATCTGCTCGACCGACCTTGCCAAAAACTGTTTTAACCTCAGGTACGCTATAAATTAACTTATCGGTTTGTTGTAATAACTGCCTTGCTTGACCAATAGATATACCGGGATAGGTGGTCGGCATATACATTAAATCACCCTCATCAAGCGGCGGAATAAACTCACTGCCTATTTTATCAAGGGGATAAAAACCAATAGCTAACACACCAAGGGCAACAAGCAATGTCATTTTAGGAAAGCTTAATATTGTTTTTAATGCGGGCAGGTAAAGGGCGGTTAAAAATTTATTAACCGGATTTTTTTGCTCGGGTAATATTTTTCCACGAATAAAATATCCCATTAGCACAGGCACTAAGGTAATTGCTAATGCCGCAGAAGCCGCCATGGCATAAGTTTTAGTAAAAGCTAAAGGAGAAAACATTCGTCCTTCTTGTGCCTCAAGCGTAAATACGGGCACAAAACTTACCGTGATAATTAATAGACTAAAGAATAACGCTGGCCCAACTTCGGTGGCCGCATCTACCACAATTTTCCAGCGATTTTCATCCGTTAAAGGGGTTTTTTCCATGTGTTTGTGCATATTCTCTATCATGACGATAGCACCATCCACCATAGCGCCAATGGCAATAGCGATACCGCCAAGGGACATAATATTGGCATTTAAACCTTGCGCATGCATGACAATAAAAGCGGTTAAAATACCCACAGGAATACTAATAATGACCACTAAAGAGGAGCGCAAATGAAACAAGAAAATAGCACAAACCAATGCCACCACACCAAACTCTTCAAGCAGTTTCATGGCTAAATTCTCAACCGCCCGTTCAATTAAAGCCGAACGGTCATAAACAGTGACAACTTCAACACCTTCAGGCAAACCTTTTTTCAATTGTTCAAGTTTTTCTTTTACGTCATTAATGACTTGTTGCGCATTTTCGCCAAAGCGCATCACAACAATACCGCCAACAACTTCACCTTCACCGTTTAGTTCGGCAATACCACGACGCATTTGCGGACCGGTACCTATTTCAGCAACATCTTTAAGTAATATCGGCGTACCGTTATTATTAACGCCTAGAGGAATATTTTCTAAGTCTTCAACACTTTTAATATAACCTGTGGCTCTTACCATATATTCAGCTTCTGCCATTTCAACAACCGAGGCGCCAATTTCTTGGTTACCTTGCTTTATGGCCGTTTGAATGAGCGAAAGAGGAATACCAAAAGCCCTTAACTTGTCAGGATCAATTTGTATTTGATACTGCTTAACCATACCGCCTAGTGTGGCAATTTCAGATACACCTTGTACGGTTTGCAATTCATACTTTAAAAACCAATCTTGCAAACTACGCAATTGGCTCAAATCATGCTGGCCTGTTTTATCAACCAAAGCATAAAGATATACCCAACCAACCCCAGTAGCATCGGGGCCTAATTGCGGTCTGGCTTCGGCTGGTAAACTCGGCGCCACTTGACTTAAATACTCTAAAACTCGCGAACGAGCCCAATATAGGTCAGTATCTTCGTCGAAAATAACATAAACGTAAGAGTCACCAAAAAATGAATAACCTCGCACCGTAACTGAACCAGGCACCGAAAGCATAGCGGTAGTTAACGGGTAAGTTACCTGATCTTCCACTACTTGGGGTGCTTGACCGGGGTAACTGGTTTTTATGATCACCTGCACGTCAGATAAATCTGGCAGGGCATCAATAGGGGTTTTACTGACTGAATATATCCCTACACCCACTAGTAAAAATGTCGCCAGTACGACGAAGAACCGATTGGCAACTGACCAACGTATAATAGAGCCGATCATAATTATTCTCCCTCACCATGAGTATCAGGAGTCGGCATTGCCATCGCACTGACAATGATGAAATTACCATGACGGATCTCAAAAGTGAACATGACATAAGCATCAATAAAAAACAGCGACATATCAACGCCTTCGTCAACAATAAAGTCAACGTTATCGGCCTCACGATCCCATTCAACAATTGCTTCACGATCAATATTGACCATGCGATGATCAACCATTACCGATTTTACCGAGCCATTAACGGTTGCTGAAGAAACGGTTGAACCACTCTCAAAGCTCATGTCATCAGCAGAATCATCATGATTCATGCGTTTAAAGTCAGAAGTTTTGCTCGATTCAGAATCTAATAAGAACTGAGCTGAACTCACTATTTGTTCACCGTCTGCCAGGCCTGAAAGTATTTCAACACTTTCGCTATCAAAACGCCCAACCATCACTTCAATCGATTTAAAACTACCTTCACCCAGTGCTAATACCACACGATCTTGGTTACCGGTACGAATTAATGCTTCTTTAGGGATTAATAACGCTTCGGTATCACTGCTAGTATGAATGGAAATTTGCGCAAACATAT
>QIJM01000205.1 GCA_003232445.1 Paraglaciecola arctica | reverse complement strand
GCTTGCCAATATTGTGCATTGAGTTGATGAATGGTGACATCGGGTATGTTGCTGGCACTTTGTGCGACCCAACTACACATACTTAATGTGCATAACAGTGCAAATGGTTGGCATACTCGTTGACGCCAGCGACTGTGCTTAAAATTTAATGAAATCAGATTAAACATGTAGTTACTCATTGTAAATTAGGCTCATGGTGCATCGTTTATGCGTATATTTCAAATTGACAGATCAGATTGAAGTAGCCGCATGGCCCCCCATTCTGGCCCGCCTAACGGCTTAACAATACGTTCACGGATAACTGAACTAAACCAAGGTTCAAGCGAGGGTGCTAAGCCCCCCATTAGCACTAAAGACAAGTTAGTATCTTGCAAGGTGCGTTGGCAAAGTTTGTCTAAGTAGGCTACACCTTCTTCTACTAGAGCCATAGCACAGTTGTCACCTTGCTTTGCCAAGCCGATGACGCCAGGAGCTAATGCAGCAAATTGACTTGGACTAGCGTTGTTCATGCTTTGCAATAAGTCAGTACTATTGGTCACCGCCAGTGTGGTCATTATGTGTTTATTTAGGGAACCAAAGACAATTAGACCATCCAATGCTTCTAAGGTTGATGCAACGGCTTTTCGACCAAACCATGCACCACTGCCCTTATCGCCGAGTACAAAACCATGTCCGCCAAATTGCTTTAATTGTCCTTTTTGCATGCGCGCAGCAGATGAACCCGTACCTACGATTAATAAGACGCCATCATTTCCCGCATGGGCACCATAACAAGCCGTGGTTAAATCGCTGGTTACCTTAAAACTGGCAAAGGGGTGTTTCCATGCCAGTAATTGGGCGTTGACATTGGGTACACCAGCGCCTGCCAAACCAGCACTAACACGGACTTGAGATATAGATCCTAAGCCGAGTTCAGCGTGCTTTAAAGCTAACTTAATGGAGCTGACAATTGAGTGTAATGTACTGGGTAAATCTCTGGCCGCGTTGGCGGCTCCAGCGATACCTTGAGCAACAAACTCACCTTTATGATTAAACAGTATGGCACTGCATTTAGAGCCACCACCATCAATACCCGCATAAAGTGCTAAGTTGTTATTCATTATATTGCCTTGAACAATATTCTATTCCAAATAAAAGCCTATCATAGGAATATTTATTTCAACAAGTTAAACCTGACAGTATCGAAAAATAGTTATACAACCGTGCTGACTCTTCTACCGACCAAATTGGGTTGAAATTCGCTGTTTTTTAGATACACGACAAAGCAGCTTGGGTTATATTTGAGTTATCAGCCTAGGTGAAATGTACTAATTTCTACTTAAATATTGACTCAGCGCATAGTTAATTGTTTACTAATAAATTATTCCTATATGCGGGCATGAAAATGCAATCCTTATTGACCCAAAGTATGCTTGAGCTATTTGCGGCTAACCAAATAGGCACTAGGAAAACCGCAGGTTGATTACCACCTCATTTATTTATGTGACAGCCTTATTAGTCATCGCTGCGACGCTTAAACTATTAGAAAAAACCACCCGTTGGCGTTTGTTTGAATATTTACCGGCCATTGTGTCACTCTATTTTGTGGTGATGTTGTGCTCGACCTTTGGGCTGTGGGAAAAAACCGAAGAAATTAATAACGCTTATAAAATGCTGCGTAACAACTTACTACCAGCGATGATTTTTTTAATGCTACTTGATGCGGATCTACGTCAAATTAAGCAGTTGGGTGGCAGAATGTTGCTAGCTTTTTTTATAGCGGCCGTGAGCATTGGTATTGCTTTTGTTTTAGCGTTTGCCCTGTTTCAAAGTTACTTACAACCCGAAGCGTGGAAAACCCTTGCGGCCTTGAGCGGCAGTTGGATGGGCGGCACTGGCAACATGGTGGCCGTGCAACTAGCCTTGGATGTGCCCGATGCCAGCATGGGTTATACCTTATTGATTGATTCAATAGACTATGCCATGTGGGTTATGTTTTTATTGGCTTTGGTGCCTCACGCCAAACGATTTAACCGCTGGGTAAAGGCAGATAGCCAGATACTTGAAAAAATTGGGGCTAATATTGAGCTCAAAAACGAGCAACGTCCGGTTAACGTGGATGGCTTGCTAATTCTACTAGCCAGTGCCTTGTTAATGTCAGCCTTGGCACAAGGTGCAGCACAAAATTTACCCACTTCAGCTTATTTCACTCCCACTGCGTGGACGGTGTTAATTGTCACCCTCGCAGGGGTTATTGGGGCTTTGACGCCGCTGGGTAAAATTGCTGGTGCCAGTCAATTATCGATGTTGATGTTGTATCTGATTATCGCTTTGATTGCCTCTCGCGCTAATTTTTCTGAACTCACACAAGCGCCGATTTACATCACTTTGGGTTTGGTTATTTTAGCTATTCATGCACTGATCATGGTGGTTATGGCTAAATGGCTCAAACTTGATCTATTTACATGTGGGATAGCATCACTGGCGAACATTGGTGGTGTGGCCTCTGCACCTATCCTGGCAGCATCCTATTCAAAAGCCTTGATACCAGTGGGCGTGTTAATGGCCATGGTCGGTTATATCATTGGTACGGGTGGTGGTTTACTGGTGGGTAAAATACTATCCCTTATCGCCAATTAATAAAGCGCTTTGCCATTTGTGGATAATTCTTTTTAGACAATAAGCGTTAGGGGGTTTTGACCTTAATAAAATCTAAGTCTTGAAAATCATAGCTAAAGTCGATGTTGCTTGATTCTGGGGCGATATCCATACCGCTAACCTCGCCCTGGCTGCCACGTTTAAAGCTGATAATGGCGTCAGCTTCTAGGCTGCGATCATGCCAGCGGATCAATAGCGAATCTTTACCAAGTTCATATAAGCTCCCGACAAGCTTTTCTACTCGTATCGAATGAATTTGCAGCGTGCTATCCGCTTGTTTTTCAATAATAAAGCGGCCTAACCATGGATCGTCATAAGCACCAAGATACTCTTGGTTGTCAGCGTTATTCATGCTTGCCATTTTGTGCTCGGGCATCATTGTTTTGGAACGCGTACTTGGCTCTTTTGACTGAGATGGTTTTGGACTAAATTCAGCCAACCAATCCGTTTTTGTATCACCTAAATAGGGTTTCATTACCGTATACATTAGCGCACTTCGCGCTGCACTAGACTGCTGGTTAGTCAGCACCACAAAACCCAATTCTAACTCGGGAAACAAACTTACAAAAGAATACATACCGGCTAAACTGCCGGTGTGATGTACTTGTAACGTACCGTCCATATCATTCACCCGCCAGCCCAAGGCATAAGCGCTAAAATGACTGTTATCGCGTTTTTTACTGCTAGCAGATAAAGGCATGATGGTTTGTGTTTGCCACATCATCTTGTGTTGCTCGGCACTAAATAGACGTTGTTGTGCATTGATTTTACCTTCAGCCAATTGCACCTTAACCCAGCGCAACATGTCATTCAAACTGCATTGAATACCGCCAGCAGGGCCAGATACGCTTGGCTTAGTGGGATCGATAGTGCGAATTATGGTTTGTAATTGGCCGTTAACGATACCATGAGGCGAAGCCACTTCTTGCTGCTTTGACTGACTCACATTGCCAGCAAAACAGTGGGTCATGCCTAGTGGCTGCATAATGCGCTGTTCAACAAAACGCTCCCAACTTTGACCTGTAACAGCAGGTATGATTTCACCCGCTACGATGTAAAGTAAGTTGTCGTAAGCATAATCAGCACGAAATTCACCAGTAGATTTGAGATACCGTAGGTTATGCAGTACTTCTTGGCGGCTAAAACTAGAGGGCTCTGGCCACAGCATTAAGTCACCGGCACCTAAACCTAATCCGCTACGATGGGTGAGTAAATCAATCAGGTTAAAGTGCTGACTAACCCAAGGGTCATGCAATTTAAAATCACTTAAGTAGGATTGAACCTTACCGTTCCAGGTTATCTTGCCCTCGTCGACTAATATGGCTAAGGCTGCAGAGGTAAACGCTTTAGTATTGGAGGCAATCTTAAAGATACTATCGGCATCAATAGGATCCGCTTTACCGAGTGTTTTGATGCCAAAACCTTGTGCCGCTATAACGTGACCATTTTTAATGATGCCAATCGCGGCACCGGGAACTTGAAAGTGCTCCATGATGTTTTGCACTTTTTGCGGGTTTAAGTCCTGTGCTTCAGCAGACATATTGATGCTTATCAAAGCGACAAAAAACAAAAATAACGGGATAAACTTTGGCATAACATCCTCCTATGGGGTTTCGAGTATAGCTTCATAGACCAAACTAATAATGCTGCCGTATTTACCTGTTTCAAATAGCTTGCCCTTAAATTCCAGAACCTTGCCATTTTCACGCTCAATGATTTCACTATGGCGAGCGTTGGTGAGCAGAATAATAGCTAAATCATAGGCAGGGTCAATGACGGTGACGGTGCCTGTCCAGCCAGTATGCCCATAAGCATAAGGGCTGGCGTAAGGCCCAAAGTGCCACTTGTTTTGTCCCTGATCAGCGCGGCGCCAGCCAAGTCCAAAACTACCATCGCCTTCTTCTGGTTTAATGAATTTGTCTAATACCGCACGGTCAAATACTTTAATCCGCCCATAACCACCGCCATTGAGCAGGGTTTGGGCAAGTACGGCTAGTTCGTCAACATTAGAAAACAAACCCGCATGCCCAGCTACACCGGCAAAAGAGTGAAAAGCTTTTTCATCGTGTACTTCACCTTGCAATACGTAAGTACGTACGTTATCGAAATCAACGGTGCCTCCGCGGGTATTACCTTGAATTTCAGTGGCAGCAAACTGTTGTTTAGCAAAACCTTTTTGCAGTGGGTTAAATAGGGTATTGGTTAAATTAAGGGCATGATAAATTTCTTGCTCAAGGTAACGATCGAGTGACATATGTGTTATCCGCTCCACCAATAAACCTAACAACATGTAGTCGGTATCGCTATAGACGGCCTTGGTTTGACGGCCTATTTCAAAAGGCACACGGCTCAGTAACAAATGTTCGGTTTGCGGTTTATGTTGTGAAAAAAAACGCGGGCCTAGTTCATTGTCTTTAGTAAAAAAGCGCACCTGAGGTGAATAACCTGCGGTATGGGTTAATAAGTCGCGTACCAAACGGCTTTCTCGGCCTTGGCCTTGATACTCAGGTAAATATTCACTGAGGGGGCGGGTAACATCAATCTTGCCTTCAGACACTAATTTCATCAAAGCAAAGTTGGTGGCGAACATTTTGGTATTGGAGGCTAAATCGAAAAGCTGATGAGTGTGCATTTTGACAGGATTGTCTAATGGAAGGCCACCATCAGCATACTTACGAGCATCACCATAAGCACTGCGTTTAATAATTTTTCCGTCTTTCACTACTAGTAGAACGGCACCGGGAAATCCTTCAGCAACGTCACTATTAATAAGTGTATCTACTTTTGAAAACCGCGTTGGGTATTGCGCTGTTGTATCTTGCAGAGTTGGGTAAGGGATCATCACTCTTATGCTACTGCCTTCGGGCAAGATATTTTCTACTTTTAAGGTATTTTCACCGTCATGGGTACGATGTGCCAAGCTATATTCATAGCGTTGGTATGGTTGTAATGCGCTTTCGATATTGAGTTGTTGTCCATTGATGTAGATATCGGCACTTTGGGCATCGACACTGTCGATAATAATCTGCCCTTTGCCTTTATATGCTTTAAATGTTGAGCGGTCGTTTACCCATTCACGGGTGCTGCGTTGAACATTAGGAAAAGACTCATCCACCTGATAAAATCCTAAGGTGATGGGTGATGATAGCGGCTGTTTTTCTGCTTCATAACGCTGCAATAAAGAGGCTATGCGTTCAGGAAAATACTTTTCGATTAAGGCAAATAGGATTGCCGCGGTTTTACTATCCAGTTTGCCGCTAACCGACCAAGGTAAAAAGTGCATTTGAAAAGCGGATAAGGTATCAACAGTGGCGCCATCGACTATGCCCGTTTCAGTAATGTCGTAACCATAGCGGGTTAATGCATGTTGCATCAAACCAATACTCAGGGGCGAGTGATTAAACAACTCCCAATATTTTTGTAAGGTCTCGTTATCATACCAAGCGCCTACGCCGGCTAGGTACAGTTGGTACCAAGGAAAGCGTGGGCCGGGATCATTTTTTCGTGTGGGAGCAATATCAGAGTGGCCGACTACCGCAGTTGGTGAGATATCAGGGTTACGTTTCAAAATATCTTTTGATAAGGCAATTAGCAGTTCAATTTGTTTGGGATCGTAATCAGGAAAAATACATAGTCGGTCTGGTGCATTTTCACGCTTTTGTGCATTCACTGAACCAGTGTCACGCATGCAATGGGGTACATTGACAATCTCAATGCCGATGCTTTGGTCATTTAAGTCTTTACGTCCTTGCCAATAACTGTTGCCTGCATGCCATGCTCTGTCGGATTCTTCTACTAACTGTATGACCTTTAAGTCACCGTCTTTATAGCTAGGGTCATTACGCTCTGGTATCAGGTAGTGAGAGCTCAAACCGCCTTCATCGACCAGTGCCTTAACGGACTTATGGTAATCAATGGCTGTGTAGTGCATGACTAAGAATTTAATGCGTTGACTATGGTTTTTAGACTGCATATAAGATAACGGTAAGTTTGAGCAGCTAACTAATAATAAGAGTACACCCAAAAATCCCAGATATTTACCGTCAGTTCGCAGAGTGACCAAGCGAGTTAATGTAAATAGCGTACGCAGTTGCATGGTAAACCCCAACTAAAGAATAAATAATTATAAAAAA
>QIJM01000203.1 GCA_003232445.1 Paraglaciecola arctica | reverse complement strand
CGCCGACTTTGTTACGTAACATAGCACGGAAAATAGGACCAATTTCCCAGTTGATTGAAGGGCTAGTTTGAGTATTTGACATATTCTGGCTCCTTATTGGCTTTTTAATTGGCTGGCAGGCGCGATATTACAAGCTCGCCAAGTAGGATATAAACCAGCGGCAATGCTAGATAACAAAGCAACGGTTAGCGCGACCAAAATCATACTGATATCTAAAGTGGCTAAATCATCAACAAAGTCGCCGTACAGACTTTTAATACCTTGCAAACCAAGAACAGCAAAGCCGAGTCCTGCTATACCGCCTAACAAACCTATCATGGCGGTCTCAACTAAGTGTTGTTTGAATAAGTCCGCTTTTGATGCGCCTAATGCTAAGCGCAAACCAATTTCAGCAGACTTACCAGTAAATTTAGCCAACAACAAACCAATGGTATTAAGCAAACACACCAACAAAAACATAAATGAAAGCCACATCATCATCTTGGCGTCTTCTTCGACTACTTGTCGTATTTCCATCCACTGCATAACATTAGACAAACGATTTTTAAGTGGACGAGGGAAACGGCCTAGTTCTTTTTGTTCCATCACATAGTTATTCAAAAAGTCCATATACTCAGCTTTTGCTGTTTCGTTTGGTAGTTCGACCCACATCTGAGTGTTGATACATTCCGATTGTAAAAATGCTTTGTAACCTTCGCCGTCTGGTACTTTCCAGCAGTTATTGTTACCCCAATTTGGCAGCTCTAATTCCTCTTTGAGAGAGAAGGGCATAAACAACGCTTCGGTTTCGTTAAACGCCCCGTTGTTCACATCATAAAACTTGGGCATGGGTTGCCAGTCGTCTATCACACCAATCACTTGAAAATTTCTGCCCGCAATCACAATGGTTTTACCTACTGAGTTTTCACCGCCAAACACACTTTCGTTAGTACGTTTGCTCAGCACCACCACTTGTTCGCGATTAACATCAGAGCTGCTATCCCAAGGGTTGCCAAAGATAAACGGTACATCAAACATGCCAAAGAAGTCGGTGTAAGCCAGTCTGATAGAAGCTTCAAACGGTTTGGCATCGTCACCAGCAGGTTCAATAATGGCCCCAGACATGCCCATGGCAGATTGTCTCAGTGCTTTTTTGGCGAGAGTTAAATTGGTCGCGTCTGTCCAAGTGAGTTGATTAGGTAAGGCATCCTTATCGTCACTAAACGCATTATTCGGATCCCAGCTGTCTACCTGTATATGAAACAATTGATGACTTTTGTGCGGAATAGGATCCGCAGACATCAGGTAGTTGACAGTGATCGTGGTCATGCTGGCACCAATACCCAAGGCAATCGCTGTGATCATAAGCAAACTCAGGATGGGATTACGCCTTATGCTTTTCAGCGCAAGCTTTATATAATAACCAAACATAATGGTGGCTCCCCAGTGTTAGACGGCAGAAAGCTGCGTTGGCGTAGCGATATCAACATCATTAATCTCACTGACCTTGCCATCACGCACATAAATATTTCGCCTAGCCTGCTTAGCTAAATGCCCGTCATGAGTCACCATAATAATAGTGGTGCCCGCAGCGTTAATGCTTTTTAATAAGTCCAGTACACTGTTAGCCATTTCGGTATCTAAGTTTCCAGTTGGCTCATCAGCTAACAAAAAGCGAGGCTCACCCGCAAGTGCTCTGGCAATTGCGACTCGTTGTTGTTGTCCACCAGAAAGTTGCGAGGGCAGATGTTTCATACGCTGGGCTAGCCCGACCATTTCTAAGCTGTTTTCTATGCGTTTTTTACGTTCAGCGCTGTTAAAACCACGATATCGCAAAGGCACGTCGACGTTATCGAACAAATTTAGGTCAGGTATCAAATTAAAACTTTGAAAAATAAAGCCAATTTTTTCGTTTCTAAGTTGGCTACGCTTTTTATCGTTTAAATGACTCACATCTTGGCCGTCTAGCTCATAGGTACCCCCACTAAACGTTTCGAGCAGTCCTGCAATATTTGTGGTTTTGCCTGAGCCTGATGGGCCGGTCACCGCGACAAAGTCACCTTCACCCACATGTAGATTAAAATCTCGTAGTGCATGGGTTTCAATTAAATCTGTGCGAAATACCTTTTTTACGTCTGTCATTTTTAACATATAAAGTGTTCCCTAACTGTAACTATGATTATTAGTATTTTTAATTATTGAGTAATTAATCCAATCCATCCTAACAATTAGCCACTCAGAGTGCACCAGCGACTTTCAATCTCGCTGAGTGGCTAATTGTTAGGATGGATTGGTATAACACACTCTGTGCGCCGTTAAATTGATCTGTGCCTGAAACAATAGTCGATGTAATAATCAAAAAGGGTTAAAAAGCTAGAAACATTTATTCTCGCTGTCTTTTCATTTATCCAGAACTCGGGTTAATTAAACTTATTGGTTTCTCGTAGCCTGTGCAGGAGAAACATTCATGGCTTTTAATGCGGGTTTTAATGTTGCCAATATGCCTAATACATACAAACAAAATACGGCCATTAAAATATAACCTATGGGGAGCTTAGGTAAGGCATATTGAGCAACCAAAAAAACATTTAGACCTACCGCAAGTATGCAGCCGATAAAAATACCACAAGAGGTTTGAATGATATTTTCAGCAAAAAAATGGCTTAGAATATCCATTTTATTTGCTCCTAATGCGCGCCTGATACCGATTTGTTTATGTCGCTTGAGTACATTAAAACTAGCCACCCCTGCTATCCCCATAGCGGCGATAATGGTGAGTGCCGTAATCACCACTAACAAAATAGTAATAGCCGCGATATCGGGACCATAAACTTGTTTTTTAATGGTTTCTATACGTTGTACTTTACGGATCATGCGTTGCTGGTTACTCATTGCCAGATATCGCTCTACATCGGCAATAGTCGTCTGCAGCATAGTTGGTTTAGTGCGTATTAGGTAACGTGCGGAGTTACGCGTAATGACTCTGGGATAGATAATACTGTTTTCAATTTGTCCTACTGGATCCCAAGGTGCTTGAAGTTGATCCACAATCCCCTTAATAACAGCGTTATGTGCTGAATTGATAAAAATGGTTTTACCCACCACAGATGACCAGTTTGAAGTGTTGAATAAGTTTCTTGCCACACTACTCGTAATTATGACCACACTGGGGAACGTTTTATTGCTTTCGGTTTGCCAAAGTACCTCGCTCGGGCTGAAGTTTTCTCCGGCAATAAGCGATAGTCCTAATGCCTCTATACCGTGTTCATCCAATTTGTAACTTGCAGCAGGAACCGTATTTTGATCGCTACCAGCAACGGTTTGTAATTCGTCCCAGTCACTGCTGCCACTATACGGAAAAGAGTAGGTGGCGACTGCGTTTATGATATTTGGCATCTGTCTAAGTTCAGCTAAATCAGTTTGCATGCTGGTTTGTGGATTAAAATTTTCGGTAAAGCCAGAGCTAGATAATACAAAAGTATGTGGTTCGTCGATACCACTTGCACGTTGTAATATTTCTAGTCGCTGGGAGACGATAAATAGCCCATTACTGATAACCGCTAAGGTGAGTGCAATCTGTAAAACCAACATGCTCATGGCATATTTTTGTCTGAGTAATGTGCTGATCATAGGTCTCAATGCCATGCGAGAAAAAGGTAAGCGATTGACATTCGTTTTAACATTCATCTTCATTTCAAATACCCCGCTGGCGCTAACATACAGACTTTAATGCAAGGTATTAAGCCCGCTAAGACGCTAGCGAAAACGCTCATTCCCACAGTGATCAACATAAGAGGCATATCGAGATAAACAAATGCACTAAAATTGGGGTAAAGGGTCTTGATACCCTCTAGCCCAAACATACAAAGTACTAAACCTATCAGTGCCCCTAAACAACCCAAGATGATTGTTTCTGTTAGACATTGGCTAAAAATAGCCTGCTGATTTGCACCTAAAGCTCTTCTGAGGGCGATTTCACTATTTTTTGCAGTAAACTTGGTGCTCATTAAACTGGCGGCATTGAACAAACATACCCACAAAAATAACAACGCTAAGTAAAAAAACACGTACATGTCTGAACCGACTACTTCCTTATGTGCCAGCCATTGATTTATATTCAGCGCAATATTATTAGTGGCCTTAGGGAATCGACCAAGGGCTTTTTGTTGTTCAACATATCCCTGCAAATAATGTTCAAACTGCTGTTTACTTTGATCACTGGCTAATTCAATCCAAAGATTGAAATTGACACATTCAGAATTGAGAAGAGCTTGATATTCGCCACCTATATTCGTTTCCCAGCAATTAGTGCTGCCGCCGTGGGGGAGTTCAAGTTCGGCTTTTATTTGTAAAGGCACGTATAAGTCCTCAGGCTGGTAAAATGCCCCGAACGTCATATCAAAAAATTTTGGGCTGGGGTGCCATTCATCTAATACGCCTATGACTGTGAATAACTTACCTAACATGGGCAAGGTTTGGCCTACCGAATTAACGCCCCCAAAGATCCGTTGATTGGTAGACTTACTCAAAACAGTCACATATTCAACATGATTGACAGGGTAATTTTGCCAACCTTGTCCATATAAAAACGGTACCTCAAACATGGGAAAAAACTCACCATGTGTGGCTCGGATAATGCCCAAAAATGGAGGGGTGTTTTTATCTGCTGGGGTGACCATTCCCCATGTTATTGCATGGGCAGCTTGGTACTTAGCTTGCTTGGCATGCACGATATTCATGGCATCGCGCCACGTGACTTCTTCGGGTGGCAAGTCCGGTGGAATAGCGGCGAAGTTGAGGTTCCAATTGTCTAATTGGATATGATACACCCTCTCACTTTTATTCGGTAAAGGATCTTTGGACATTAAATGGATCAGCGAATAAGTGATCATACATGCAGCGATACCGAGTCCCAGCGTAGTTGAAATCAACACACTTAAGCTTTTTTGACGGCTAATGCTTTTTAGTGAAAGCGCGAGATAATAATGAAACATTATTGACTGATCAACACCGTGTTAGCGCCATTAAATTGGTCGGTGCCTGAGATAATAATTTGTTGCCCTTCGCTTAATCCGTTAAGCACTTCAACCACAGATAAACTGCGCGCCCCAGTTTTGATTGTAGTACGAATAGCCAGCCCGTCTTGCACCACATATGCAACCCTGCCATTGGCGCTTTGTAAAAATTGCCCACGCTCTACCATGAGCACATCGCGTTTACTTTCCATTAAAATACGAGTGGTTAAACGTTGATTTTGTCTTAACCCTGATGGAGCAGACAGTGGGTTAGCATTTGAGTCGGTTTTGGCAAAACGCACTCGGCCTGTCACTTGATTGTTTTCAATTTCAGGAGAAATAGTGACTAATATTGCCTGATGAGTTTGTCCGTTTATATTCACTTCAGCCAACATGCCTATGGCTAAATCGTCGGCGTAACTTTCTGGAATATCCACATCCAGCTCAAACTCAGTTAAATCAACTACGCTCATAATGGCTTGGTTTTTGCTGACTTGGTTTTTTTGTTCTACCGCTAAATTACCCACAATCCCATTCACAGGAGAGAGCAGCGTGAGATCAATCTCTTGCCTAGTCAATTCATTCACCTGTAAAGCTTGTCTATCTACTTGTAGCTGTTTGGTTTGCACTTCAAATTCTAGACTTTCGATATTCAGTTTGGCGTCATTCACTGAATGTTTATGGACTAATTTGGCATTTTCTAAGTCATCTTGGGCTTTTTCGAAATCAATCTGGCTAATGGAATGGCTTTGATAAGCTTGATCTGCTCGGCGTTTTTCTCTATCTGCTGCCGTTAAAGCTACTTTGGCTAAGTCTGAAAATTTTTGGTTTTCTAAAACTTGCTTTTTACTTTGGATCCTTTGTCTGTCTAACTCAAACTGCAATCGTTGTAAGGTGGACTGTTCTTGTTTGAGTTGGTTGGATAACTCTGGACTATCTATTGTAGCCAGTGTTTGGCTCTGTAAAACAGTGTCTCCAGCGTCTACTAAAAAAGTGATAGTGCCTTGTGCTGGGCTATATAACTTTGGGCTGATTGCCGCCACAACTCGCCCTTGAATAGACAAGTCTCGAACAAAATCACCACGCTTGACCGTGCCAATACGAATACGATCAGCCGATACTGACATTGAAGAGTCAGACCAACGAGAAAAATATGGATAGAGCATTGTTAACACAATGATGAGTGCCAAAAAAAACAACCCGACTAGCGAATAGATTTTGGTCGATTTTTTGGGTGCGATAACAGTATCTTGGGCACTGGTGTCAGTGATTTTCAACTACATTCCTTGGAAGTGAGATAACTAAAATGATATTCATCGGCTGAACTTCTGTTACAGGGTAAAATAGTTATACGGCTGTGTCTAGGGCATAAATATAAGAGAAAGAAAACATAAATAACAATGATGCTTGTGTATAACAGGGTTAATCGCTAACTTTTAGGCATAAACAATTTTGTGACATTTATTATGCCTACTGAAAAAAAACATTATTCAACTTGTACCTTATGTGAGGCCATGTGTGGCATAGAGGTTACCACTCAAGAAAGAGAAATATTGTCTATTGTAGGTGATAAACTAAATCCCTTCAGCGAGGGGCACGTTTGCCCTAAAGCGATGGCATTAAAGGATCTGTATGAGGATCCTGAACGTATTCGCACACCTATTGAGAAAACTGCAGACGGGTGGCAGCAAGTATCTTGGGATTATGCCTTAGACAAAGTGGCCAGTAGCCTGTTTGATGTACAACAAAAACATGGTACTGAATCTGTTGCAACTTATCTTGGTAACCCAAATGCCCACAATATGGGCTCCATTTTATTTGGCCCCTATTTTTATCGGGCACTGAAATCACACAATCGATATTCAGCCACGTCAGTCGATCAACTGCCCCACCATATTGTGAGTCGCCAACTATTTGGGCATCAGTCACAAATCCCCATTCCAGATATTGATCATACCCAATATTTTATGATTATAGGGGGCAATCCATTGGCCTCGAATGGCAGTATAATGACTGTGCCACATATCAAACGCAGACTAAAAGCTATTCAAGCCCGTGGCGGTAAAGTGGTGGTGATTGATCCTAAAAAATCCGAAACTGCGGATATGAGTAGCGAACATCACTTTATAAAACCAGGCACCGACGCCTTGTTGATGTTAGCGATGATCCATACGTTATTTGATAAACAACTTGTTGCTGCTGATGAACTAATGGGTTTCGTACCTGATTTATTAACGGTTGAAAAATATGTTGTGGACTATCCGGTCAAACGAGTAGCTAAACTAATAGGCATGAGTGAAACCCAGATGATTGGTTTGGTCGAATCATTCTGCGCCGCAGGGCCAGCAGTGTGTTACGGGCGAATGGGCGCCAGTGTGCAAGCCTTTGGCACCCTTACTCAATATTTAATCATGTTGTTTAACATGCTCACAGGTAATTTAGACAGGCAAGGCGGCATGATGTTTACCCAGCCTGCAGCTGACTTTTTACCTCATTCTGGTAGAGGCTCAATCGCCAACTTCCATTCACGAGTGCGTAATTTGCCCGCTTTTGCCGGTGAGTTTCCGGTGTCGGCTTTAGCCGAAGAAATGATCATCGAAGGTGAAGGGCAAATCAAAGCTATGGTGATAGGTGCGGGTAACCCCATTTTAACCACGCCGAACGGTCAGCAATTAGATAAAGCCTTTGAAAATTTGGACTTTGTTGTGGCCGTAGATTTTTACATCACTGAAACCACACGCCATGCGGACATCATTTTACCACCCGTTACAGCCTTAGAACGCGATCACTACGACCTCATTTTTCATAATTTTGCGGTAAGAAACAGCACAAAATTTTCGCCTGCTATTTTCCCTCCTGCGGAAACAAGTAAAACCGATTGGCAAATATACCTTGGATTAGCTGAGCGCTTAGATAAGTTAAATGGTTTACCCACAGATAGGTATCAAACACTTTGGCAAAAAGAACCTAAAGGGGTAGTGGATGACTTACTCAAAAGCGGTCGTTATCGTCACGAAGACGAGGTATTGAGCATAGATTTATTACTGAAGAAACCACATGGAATTGATCTCGGCCCGCTTCAGCCTGATTTACCCGAAGCCATTTATCATAACGACAAAAAAATCAACTTAAGTTTTGACTACTTTATGGCTGATTTACATCGGTTGGATAAACACTTCTTTGCCTCTGAGTTTTCTGCATCAGGGCTGTCTACTGATGACAGTTTGCAATTAATTGGTCGTCGGCACCTTAAAACTAATAATTCTTGGTTACACAACAGCCAACGTATGGTTAAAGGCACTAACAATGGTTTGTCTAGATGTACAGCGCAAATTCACCCTGATGATGCGAGTAAACATAATATTCAAGATCAACAGATGATCACCGTCACTTCTAGGGTAGGGCAAGTGTCGTTACCCGCAGAAATCACTGAAAAAATAATGCCTGGGGTGATTTCTATTCCTCATGGTTGGGGGCATAACAAAAAAGGTAGCCAATGGAAAACGGCTGAGCAACATGCGGGGGTAAGTGTGAATGACTTAACCGATGAAATGGTTTTAGATGAGTTATCAGGTAATGCCGTTTTAAATGGTGTACCTGTGACAATTGAGGCAGCCTAGTCAGATATAAAAAAGCCCGAACAGTTGCCGGGCTATTTATTTACTATTTGAGTTAGTAAATTATCTATTTCTACCCATCTGATCATGACTACTAACCCAATGGCCAGCGATAACCGCACAACCTAAGGAAATATCACCTGCAAGTACGGTTGCCGCAACAATTTCTGCAAATTTCTCGGCTTTACCTTTACCTACACAACCTAACATTTGTAGACATTCGTTTTGTGTGGGTAGCCCTGTTCCGCCGCCGAACG
>QIJM01000531.1 GCA_003232445.1 Paraglaciecola arctica | reverse complement strand
GCTTTTCCCGACTTTTTACCACCAGGATCATTGCCTAACGTACCGCACATTACCGAACATTGTATGATCACTTATCAAACCGAAGAGCAACGGAATGCCTTTATGTGTGCCAGCTCGCGGATGATTATCAAAAAAGACAGTGAAATGCAGGTATATGCCTGCACTTTGGTGGATGATGATCAAGACTATGACTTAGGGGCAAACCTGACCGCTAGTTTAGAGCGCAAAATCAGCATGAAACATCACAGGTGCTACAGTTGTTTTGCCTTTGGCGCGAGCTGCAGTGAAATGTAATTGAGGTGGTATGGATATAGATCCTATCAGGATCTTAAGATCACTTATTCATAGGTTAAATTAAGCCCTAATTCTTCGATATAAATACACTCACGCTCTATATTCGCCCTAAAAACTGGTTTTTGTTCTAACCAGCTTTTAGGGAATTGAATATTTAGATCGCTTCCTTCAGCCTATAAGGGACATATCCGGCAAAATATCATCTTGATTTTTTTACGATGAAACCTGGCTAAGGTGGCCAATAGGTTTGTTGCTCTTGACCAAACTCAGGTAATTCAATGTTTTGGGTATTAGGTATACATCGCTCTTAACATATTCAACGTTACCCATCGTCTATTGCTA
Source organism: Paraglaciecola arctica (assembly GCA_003232445.1). Taxonomy (GTDB): domain Bacteria; phylum Pseudomonadota; class Gammaproteobacteria; order Enterobacterales; family Alteromonadaceae; genus Paraglaciecola; species Paraglaciecola arctica_A. The sequence continues at coordinate 6,260 of QIJM01000531.1, read as the reverse complement.
TTATGACAATCTAATGACAACAGCCGTTTAGTTTATTGTATTTCAATATCTACCATTAGGTCGTTTGCTACGCTCTCTAGAGACTCTTGTAATGTTTCTAAGTCAAAATCAGCTGCAACAGTAATGGTGGCTTTCGCTTTAAATAGCACGCCACCCCAATTAGGCGCACTTTCGAGGCAGGAATCAAATTTGACAATGTTCAGGTTAAATTGACTTAATATCTGCGTTAATTCTTGCACAATACCAGCTTTGTCGTTGCCTATAATGTCTATCTGTACGCTTTGTTGCGCCGCAGGGTGATCAGTAATCCCCGGTAACAAATGTATTTTTAAATCGGGATGCTGTGATAAACGTTCGATAAGTGCTGGGTGTTTTTCTAGGGGCAAATCGACTTGTACAAACCCAGCGAAATGTCCCGCCATGTGTGAAAAGTTACTGCCTAACCAGTTGCCTCCCATGTCATTGACAGTTTTGGCTAAATCGCTTATCAATCCTGGTTTGTCGCTTCCAACTAAAGTAAATATTATGGGTTTCATAAAAGTGTCACATTTATGTAATAAAGTAAAAAACTGAGAGCCTTATGCTCTACCAAATAGCCTAATACATTCTATATAGGATGTAAGGTCTTATTTGATCAGTAAAAGTAAGAAAATACTGGTTATGTTGAAAGCTTAAAAAGTTAAAAGTTTTCTATGTGACTATAATGCCACATTCAGTTGATACTATTGTTGTGGTTTTGTAATTGATGGTTATATTGGGGTGTTGGATCCTCAAAATAGTCTATCGTTAACGATGTTTTAAATTAAAGAGAAAAGTTATGCCAATCAATTCTTTTTTGGGAGTGTTTGCAAAATCACCGCTTAAGCCCCTAGAAGATCACATCAATATTGTACATAAGTGTAGTCAAGGATTATTGCCTTTCTTTGAGTCTGTATATGCTCAAGATTGGAAAGCTGCGCAAGAACAACAGAAAGCCATTTCAATGTTGGAAAAAGAAGCTGATGAGATAAAACGTGAAATACGAATTAGTTTACCAATCGGCATTTTTATGCCAATTCAACGTCAAGATGTATTGGAATTGCTTAGTCAGCAAGACAAAATTGCAAATAAAGCAAAAGATATATCTGGCCGAATATTAGGTCGTCAATTGACCATTCCTACAGAGCTTCACGAGTCTTTTCTGGAATATTTGAATCGTTGTTTGGATGCGACGAATCAGGCTAAAAGAGTGATTAATGAATTAGATGACCTGTTAGAAACAGGCTTTAGAGGCCGTGAATTACGTTTGGTCGAAGATATGATTGAGCGTTTAGATAAAATCGAAGACGACACTGACAGATTACAGGTTAGTCTGCGAAGAGGATTGTTGGCCCTTGAAAAAGATATCAACCCGGTAGACGTGATGTTTTTATATAGCATTATTGAATGGGTCGGTGAGTTGGCCGATATTTCCGAACGAGTCGGTTCTCGCCTCGAATTAATGCTAGCCAATTAAGAGATTCACACAATGGATATTATTAATACTTACGGTTTTGTTTTAATCGTAGTTGCCGCTGCCGTTGGCTTTTTAATGGCATGGGGCATAGGTGCCAATGATGTAGCCAATGCTATGGGCACATCGGTTGGCTCAAAAGCGCTGACCATAAAACAAGCCATTTTTATTGCGATGATATTTGAGTTTGCGGGTGCTTATCTGGCCGGTGGCGAAGTCACCTCAACTATCCGTAAAGGCATCATTGACTCTGCATTTTTCATCGACACGCCCGAATTATTAGTTTTCGGTATGATATCAGCGCTTTTTGCAGCGGGTATCTGGTTAGCGTTTGCCTCTTATCTTGGCTGGCCAGTATCGACCACTCACTCAATTATTGGTGCTATTGTTGGCTTTGCCGCTGTAGGTGTTAGTGCTGATGCTGTTGAGTGGGGTAAAGTAGGAGGTATTGTCGCTAGTTGGATTATCACCCCTGCTATATCTGGCTTTATTGCTTACCTGATATTCCAATCTGCACAAAAACTCATTTTTGATACCGATAACCCTTTCGAAAACGCAAAACGTTATGTGCCTTTTTATATGGCTCTTGCTGGTTTTGTTATGGCTTTGGTGACGATCAAAAAAGGCCTTAAACATGTGGGATTTGATATCCCAAATGGCCAAGATTATCTTATTGCTATCGGTATTGCAGTGCTTATAGGAATTATTGGTTGGCTGTATGTTAGACGTATGAAAGTTGATCCAACGGCCAAAAAAGAAGCACAATTCGCTAATGTAGAGAAAGTATTTGCCGTACTAATGATAGTGACGGCTTGCTGTATGGCGTTTGCTCATGGCTCAAACGATGTAGCCAATGCTATCGGTCCTTTGGCTGCAGTGGTCAGTATTGTGGAAAGCGGTGGCGAAATTGGCGCGCAATCCTCATTAGCGTGGTGGATTTTACCTCTTGGGGGCATCGGTATTGTTGCTGGCTTGGCATTGTTTGGCCATCGAGTGATTAAAACGATAGGTAACGGCATTACTCACCTTACTCCAAGCCGTGGGTTTGCCGCTGAACTAGCAGCCGCTACTACAGTGGTCATAGCATCTGGTTCAGGGTTGCCTATTTCAACTACGCAAACTTTAGTAGGCGCTGTGTTAGGTGTAGGTATGGCCAGAGGTATCGCCGCAATTAACTTAGGTGTAGTCAGAAACATCGTTGTTTCGTGGGTGATAACCCTGCCAGCTGGCGCAGGTTTGTCGATAGTATTCTTCTTTATGATTAAAGGTATTTTTGCTCCATAGACAAAAATCCTTTAGTTGAAGTTAAATCGGTCTGTGCCCATCTTTTGGAACGTCTAACCGTTATTGATATTTTAATATAGTAAAGTGAATGAAACCTAGAAAAAATCATAGCCCTAGCTAGGTATATCAAATACAATTTAAGACGATGTACAGTTTATTTATAGGATGTAGTACATGTATTTTAAAGAAATTTCGACCATGTTGTTTACTTTATTACTTCTAGGGTGTGGAGGCGGGTCAAGTAGTGAGACTGGAACACCCGGTGGCGGAATGGGCACAAATTCTAATCCAATTGCAAATAATGATGTTGCTAGTACTGAACAGAATAGAAGTGTTGTTATTAACCCTTTACTTAATGACACAGACGCAGATGGAGATGATATTTTCGTATCTGCTAATACTACTCCCGCCAATGGTGAGGTTACGCTGGAAAATGATTTTTTTACATACACACCAGAGGATGGTTATTCAGGGACTGATAGTTTTACATATACGCTTACTGATAGTTTTGGACAGACATCAGATGCGACTGTTAACGTAGAAGTTAGTAACTTAAGTCCAATAGCTGTAGATGACTCGACTACTACAAAAATAAACACATCTATTGAAGTTGAGCCTCTTAGTAATGATACAGATGTGATGGGGGATTCATTAAGTTTAGTCTCTGTGAGTACACCACTTAATGGTAGTGCGTCTATAGAAGACAACATCATTACTTACCAGCCCAATAGCGGATTTAGTGGTGATGACTTTTTTAGTTATACAATCGAAGATAGCTATGGCGCTAGTACCTCAGGAGTTATAAATATTGAGGTTATCTTTGGTGTGACGTTAACTGGCAAAGTTATAGGCCAGGAAATCGCAGATTTAGACATAACCTTTTCTTACGGTACACAGGAAGTGATTGTTCAGACCGATGAGTTCGGAATATATCAAGTGTTTGTGGTTCCTGATGATACTGAAAGTCTGGTCACCGCGACAGTCGAACATCCAACCGCAGATTATACTTATAAAGCCTATTTTGATGACATTAACACGCTTATTGATTCTGCAGATCCTAGTTATACCGTTGAAGGTAAAAACCTTAGCGATCTGACAACGGCTGAATTTGAATTGTTGCAAACGATTAGTGGGAGCGATGACATCATAACCCTCGAGGATCTCTATGATGTTAGAGCTCAATTAGTAACCACGTATCAACTTGAATTAGCGATTGGGGCTGTATTACTTTACAGCTCCAGTGATATTGTTTTGCCTTTTGGATATTCAACAATCAATGACCTAATGTTGGCTCCTTTTGAAATGATAGAACAATTATCTTTGTGGAGAGAAGAATTTCCAACTCTATACTATTCGGAATTTGAAGCTATGTTTAATAGCGATGAACTTACTTCTGAACCTGACGCTATTACTGGTAGTGTTATATTTCAGGAGGGTGCAACGTCTGCGAGGTTATTTACCGTTAATGGCCTTGCATTAAACTCCGACAATATGGGGGACTATTTACGCGAAGGTATTACAAAAGGTGAGTTCTCTTGGGAACGAACCGATAAACTGCTCGATATAGATTTTATAACGCCTTTCGACGTTTTGGACTCGCGTCGCCGATACTGCGGCACAAACTCAAGCTCTCAAATAACGTTTAGCACGACTAATATGCAATATCGTTATCTCTATTCGACTGTTGAATATGATGTGTATATGCGAAGAAATACCGGTACATTTGGCGATTCTTTGTGCTTAGATAATACCGTTCATACGACTGAATATGATGCACTTAAGATCTATGCTAACGATTCTCTAGTCGTAGAGCCTGGTAAATACTATATGGAAAGTTTTAGGCCAAATGAAGTTGATGAAAACAATGAAGACGAGTCCTATCATCGGGTGTCCGCTTTGTTTGAGTTCCAAAACGACGGCAGCTTTAGTGAAACTATTGATGAACTTACTGACGCGCGCAGCGGACAGTGGTCGATCAGTGACAATTCGTTGATCCTAAATTATGTTAACGGCTTAGTGGTAACTTATAATAAGATTTCAGACTTTGATGAGCTGCCCGTCTTGTCTTATAAAACCTTAGAAGATGGAGTATTAGCTGCGGCCAGCAATACATTTATGCTCCCCGCAAATGATTCGTTCATTGTGGATAATACTTCCGGGAAATATGCTTTCTACGAGAATATGCTTTTTGATAGTAATATAGATAGTTTATCTAGGATAAACTTTGATGATGGAACTACCGGAAATCAGTCTGGCTTTATATTTGGAGCCTGGTTAGATTCAGTTATTAGTATTTTCAGCTGGCAGTTAACAGATAACAGGTATATCGCCACTTACTACTTTGAGATAGATTCAGGCACAGGTACAGGTACTTATAGTAACTTTTGTGATGTAGCTTTGGACTCTTGCATAGTCTGGCGTAACCGTTCTTTTGAAATCTTAGGTAAAACAGACAATTATTACATTATCAAAAATTATCAGGAAGTTTATGAAGAAGAAGGATTTTTCTCGCCATTCCGTTCTGGATACATCAGTTTATTTTCGTTTGAAAGTAATTAATTTTGAAGACCTTACACAACAAAACAGTGCCAGTTTAGACTTCGTTTTGTTGTGTAATATCCATAGCGAAGAATTTCAAAGGTCGACAGCGCAATTTCAATGGTGAGGCATTCTGGGCAAGAGGATATTATGTATCTACAGTTGGACTTGGTGAGGATATGGTTAGAGAGTATATCCGTAACCAAGAAAAAATGACGCACATCGAAAGCACCTGAATATCGGAATTTAGCTGCGCCTTGGGTGCTTATTTTAGCCCTTCGAGGGCGTCACTTAATAAGCCTCCGGCTCTGCCGGCGGTAAGTTAACTCACGGCGAGGTCATAGCTACAATAATTATCTTACGCCCGATGAAGCAGAAAAAAGAGCATAAGTTCCTATAACTGTGTACAGATTAACTTGACCACTACATTATTTATTTGAGATCATGAGGGGAGTTTGATTTTTTTGCAAAAAAATGCCGCCCCACACAAATAAGGACGGCATTCCTACACAATTTAGAAGGTTAATTAGTTCACACTAATCCATCTAAAAACTACCACTAATACCTAATCGATAAGTCGTGCCCCATTGCTCTATTTTTTCAAATAAGCGACCTGTGCTTTCGTCACCTCTGTACACACTCACATCTTGTTCTTCCGTAATATTGGTGGCTGCAAAATAAATCCGATAATTGTCTGCAAACTTATACTTAATATTGATATCGATGGAGCCGTAAGCCTCTCGGATCTGATCCGAGATAGGGTTATCACTCACTTCCGACAATATTTCATCTCGCCAGTTCCAAGAAGTGCGCAATGATAGTCCGTCATGCTCCCAACCAATCGATATATTAGCAGTACCGTCTGCTTGATCTGGTAAAGCTAACTTCTCATCTGGACGAGGCTCACCTAAGTTGGCTTCGCTGTCCATAAATGCCAAGTTAGTAT
>QIJM01000261.1 GCA_003232445.1 Paraglaciecola arctica | reverse complement strand
ATAGCTAACTGGGGATGTCACTACCGCTTGTTCAAGCAATCTATAAAATAGTAAGCCACGTGAGTGAGACGCTCGACGATTAAACCGAAAGGCATATTCGTCGAGATAACTGTCTAAATGCTCATGTCCCACCGAGCCTTGATGTGTTCCTAATAACCATCTTTTCAATAGTGAAGCGATCCTGTGCACCCCGGCTAATGTCTGATGTGCTGGCTTTTCAGAGCCAAGCTGAACCAGCTTATTACGCTCATAACCAAGCTCGTAAATTTTATGATAAGCACTTGAGCCGTCTGTTTGAATTACCGAACCTGGCTCAATCATTTCTTGGATAAATGAATGCAATTGAATTTGCGTAGCCCCCTCAATGCGTTTTAACCTTACTCTGCCGAATCCCTTGGGCTCTTTTATCTCAACTGCTATTGCCACAATTGATTTCTTACTCTGAGGGTTAGGAGCACGGCTCTTCGCTTTATCAACGCCACCCACATAGGTTTCATCCACTTCAACAACGCCTGATAGTTTTCCCCGTTGAGGGTTCACCATCGCTCGTCGATAACGATGAAGCATTGTCCATGCTGTTTGGTAACTGCCTAAGCCAAGTAATCGTTGCAGACCCAACGCACTGACACCGTGTTTTTCATTGGTGATGTACCAAGCTGCGGCAAACCAATTGGTCATTGGGGTACGGCTCTTTTCAAATATAGTGCCGGCCGTCACCGTACCTTGATATCGACATGACGGGCACATCATTCGGCGACGAGTTAAGTGGTAGGGTTTCGAGGGTTTAAAACAACGTGGACAGATAAAACCAGCAGGCCAACGCAGGTGCTCCAAAAATTGAAGACATGCCTCGTCAGTAGGAAACCAATGTAAAAACTGACTCCAATTTCCAGGATAGTTTCTGCCTGATTTTAGTAAGTTTGAAGAAATAGCCACCACTACATATTGACATGGGTGGAGCTAAGTGGATACCCCTTATATAAATACAGCTCATATGCAAGGGAATAACATGGGAAAATCACCTTTTTTAACTCACATTTCAAAATTGATGTATCAACGGCATTACGCCCAAAAGACTATCGAAAGTTACATACATTGGATTTACCGTTTTATCAGTTTTCATCAAAAACGTCATCCTGCACAAATGGGCGATAATGAGGTAGGGTCGTTTTTAAACTCCTGCTGAATTCGTCATTTTGAGGTGGCATGGGTATATAAACATTTAGCTAGGGTCGTTTGACGCGAGGGGTTTTAAATCCTCTTCAATACAGCTGATCATTTCTTCAGCTTCAAGCATGATCCCTTCTTCGTCGTCACCTAATGGGAAAACCAATATTAAGGTTTTGTTGTTTTTCATTCCCGGCAACCACATGTCGACCCATTCAACAAAATCAATTTGTTTAGGTTGGCAATCAGGAAATTCATCTTTTACCCAAGCCTCAGCAAATTCTTTATGCGGCCAAACGGGTATACAGGCATCTTCATCCGCCTTGAGCATCACCCAACCACTTTCGCCATACAATCCCCATAGGCTTTGCTTTTCGATCATTTGAGCCAATGCATATTCAAAACGCTGCTCAGGTAACATTTTACTCAGAGCAAGAAAATCTTTCGCTGAAATTTCATTCATGTCAATATCCTAGTTTTCTATTTCCATAAAATGTGTTTTTTTAAGCTTTACGTTTGATTTTTCGGCAGTTTCCGACCTTACTTAAATTTAAATAAACAGGGAAGCCAATGTGTCCACCGAAACAGTAGTACAGAATACCTCAATTCGCTCCCAAGCTCCAAAGAGTAAAACGTGGGTTTACCTGCTGGTCGTTATCATAGTTATCTTGGGTTTTGGGTATTACAGCTTGCTAAATCAGTCCAGTGCATCCATCAATCACGACTTTTATCGCGTCTTGTATGAAGCATCCAACAAGTTTAACGAAAACCTTAATTCCTTAGACCGAATGCATCAATCAGAAGAAAGTGAAGTGTCCATTCGGTCTTTGCTACCCAGTTATTCTAGGCAGTCATCTTCGCTGAAAAACCTAAATACAAAGACCTTTAAATATCAACTCATTGGGCAACGAATAGCAATACTCAATCAAAATTTTGAGGCCTCTATTGATTTACAAGATTTGTTACCCGTCACCACTGAGGGTTTCAGCCAATATTTATTTGCCGATACTCTAGGTAAAGTGGTTGCCAATACGGGTGGTGAGAAAACCATTTCTATTGTCGAAATGAAAAGTATTAATCAACAACTGATGCAAAAAAGCAAGCTATCTGCACTGAATTTCAGCACCAAAAAAATCAGTGACCAGTCACTAAAAGATGCACCCTTACCAACATATAGTAGCCATGTAGATATGCAGCTATCTTATGGTGACTTTCGAATTTTCATTTTTCCATTTGTTTTGTCTACACCGCTCACAGTCACCTCTTCTGAGGGTAAAACAGACACTCCGATTGAGCGCCTTTATTTAGTCGGACTCTTGCCAAAACATGAGTTACAAAACAAAGGTAGCGGACATTGGAATATATCTATATTGGTGGTCAGCTTAACTAGCCTACTGTTTATGTGGGCGCTTATCCGTCTATTTTTATTGCCTGAAAACCACTCCATCACCAAGTTTTATCGGATCTTAAGTCAGTCTGCCAGCTACTGTTTTTATATTATGTTGGTATCTTTAATATTGTCTTATCTGACTAAAAGTGGATTACAGTCTTACAAAGAACAACAAGCCCTTAGCTACGCACAAGACTTAGCAAACAACTTAGAAAAAGATTTGAAAGAAGTGTTCAATGAAGTTTCATCTTATAGAGGGTTTTACAGTACCGTTATTGCCCAGCTCAAAACACTAGAACCACTTGAAATCCCAGTGAGCGAAACCGATACCAGTAACAAAACCCCCAAATGGTCATACAAAAAAACTGTCGATGCATTCAATAAAGCGTTGCATGTGTTGGCTGAAGACAGATCTAACTGCGTTAACTGCACTATCGATAAGCCATTACCCCACATTATGGCGAGTGACCAGTGGCATACACGCCTGACAGCTGATTACGAATTAGAGAAATGGTCCAGTTCTATTGATGTTACCTACCGGGTGGATAGCAAAAGCCAACGAATGGCAAAGAATGCCCAACCTCAAGCTGATATCCTGACTGCAATCGAAGACACCTATCAAAAAGATACTGACCAACTGGGAGTGGTCAGTTTCTACTCAGGTGAGTTAGCGGCCAATTTCGATCATGAAAATGACATATTTAATACCTATATCCCTCGAGAGGCCATAAAACCAAACGATTCAGATGCCCCTCAACCTTATACCGCACAAAAAATCCTTACCGTGTTTGCCACAGATGAAAAAGGTGACGCCAAGTTACCCTCTATTTATTTTCAGGAGTCAAACTCAAAACCACAGGCATTTTCACTGTCTCATCGTGAGTATTTTAAGAAGGTACGAGACTATCGAGGTTGGTTATTAGATTTTTCTAACAAGACAATCACGCCTGATAAATTAACAGGGGATCAACGTCAAACCTCAGTTGAAGAATCCAAATCGATGAATGATGTGGTGTTTCGCAATGTTTTTATTCAGCGGTTACTGAATATCAATGATGGTACTCGGGGCACCACTATATCGGTACCCATGCATCAACCTAACTTAAATATGCCTGTGGATATGTCGGTGGCAGGTTATGTTTTGGGTGCTGATGTTATTCTACCCTCGGTCAGCTTAGCACCTCCGTCACAATTTGATTTTGTGTTTATGGTGGTCGACAGAAATACCGGAGATGTGCTTTTTCACAGTGATGAAGACCGTTCTTTAGTAGAAAATTTGTTTTACGCAGGACACAGCGAATCACACCTAAGTCAATGGATAAAAGCTGGGTTAGATAAACATCCAAAATTTGGTGGCAATCAGATCAACGGCTTTTACCATGGTGAAGCAGGACGTTATACCTTAGCGCCTACAAAAGTCGACAACTGGGCAATGGTAGTGTTTTCGCCCAACGACAGCCTTGATAGTTTTATGACCAATCAATTTATCTACATTTTGGTGACGTTTGGTTTACTGCTGGGGCTTATATTGTTGTTTGCCAAGATAGGTGATCACTGGACATCGGCCAAGTGGGTGCGAATAAACCTTGGTTTGCCTCATCAATTAGATACCAAGCGGGTAATGTTAATTTGCACCGCGCTTTTCACCACCAATTACGGCTTATTTTACATTGGCCAATTGTTGCAAATGAGCTTCCCTAATAGCGTTTTACACTGGTTATTCTCGCCGGTCATTCCTCTATTGGGTGTGGCGGTATTGCTGATAATGCTGTATCGGTTATATGTGCGACGTTTTGTGCCAAATAGCGATAACAGCATCGAAATTAGAAAATTTAACAAAGGTGCCAAACTATTTTCTATCTGCTTATGGCTAGTAGCATTGATGCACTTTGCCTATTTGCAATTTAGCGCATCTATGCCTTTGAAAAGTTTGCAGTTTTATTATTCTCAACAAGTATGTAATGGCATAAACAAGGAATATGCCGAGCTCACACAAATGGCCTTAAAACGTTATCCAAATTCTGTCACTCAGCAACGTATTCCACCTTTTTTCTTGTTGCCAATGGACAAAAAATGGCAACAAACCATGTTGGCAAAAAATGCTGAAATAAACACAGATTTAAAACAATGCGCAGATTATTTGTCCTCAGTCGAGCCGCAGGATTATCCTAAAATGAGTACTTTGGTGGGTTCAACTTACTTATGGAAATGGATGAAAACCTACCTAATAAATGCGACGTTAGACGACAATCAACTAGACAACAAAATATCAAAAACAAATCCTGAGTACGACCTTATATTTTTCTCAATTTTGGTTTTAGCAGGGTTAATCTGGATATGGTTTTACTTTAACCGCAAAGTGTTATGGCCACGTATTTATTGCCCCAGCGGTTTCTTAAAACATATCGAAGAGCTATGTCAATCAGTGTCTAACATGTCTCACGAACAACCTAGCCAACAACTGATTATTCAGGTAGATAGTCATAAATTATCCGGCATTGGCATAGCCTTGCTACTGCGTAGTCAAGAAGTGCATGGCAACAATAAAGTGGCAAACGGGGCACAAGAGTTATTGCCGGGCTTTGAGCATTTATTTCAACTCAGCCCTTGTTTGCAAATGTTTAGCAGTAACAATACGTTTTTACCCAATTTAAAAATGGACTTATGCATCGATGATGATTCGGGTCTGCTTAATGTCAAAATATGGGATATAGAAACCTGTTTAGAAAAAGTTGAGTTTAGGCAGTGTTTACTCGACATGATCATGGAAATAAAATCCTTAACTATGTCGGGGAATTTGCACAGCTTTACTATCTATTCAGGGTTTATGAGCTTGCGTAGAGTCAAAATGAAAGACCCTCTTGCTAAAATGTCTAACTCAGCGTTAGAGCACGCTGAATATATGTCTTGGGCTGAATGTTTGATGGATTTTTCGGTCAAAGTTACCAGCGAGTTTGTACACAACATTGACCCCACCTTTTTATACAAAGAAATGAAAAATGTACCAGAACTAAGATTTTTGGCCGAGCAACTGCCTGCAAGCTCTCAGCAAGAAAATGATGATTTTGAAGTTCAACCTACACGTTTTTGGCAAAGAGAGGATAGCACTATCGAAAGCACTGAATGGGCCACCATCCACTATATTTTGCTGCACGCCGATGCGCTGTATCGCTTTAAATGGGAATCCTGCTCTAGTGCCGAAAAACTTGCTTTGTATAACTTAGCCAAACAACATCATCTCAATCCAAGTAATACCGAAATGATCGAACACTTAGCCATCAACGGCATGATCAAAGTACGTAGCGATCATCTAGCAATAGTAAACAAAAGTTTTGCGCATTTTGTATTACATGCCGAAACAGCCGAAACGCTGAGTAAATTGGTACAAGAAGGTGAAGCCGGTATTTGGAAAAGTTATCGTTTACCACTGGGTATGCTGATTGTATTGGTGATAGGCGGTGTAGCATTAACATCAGGCCAATCTATCTTTATCATCGCCGCTTCTTTAGCAGGCGTATTAGGTACGATTGGCAGTTTAACCAATAGCGCTAGTATGCTGAAAGGACAATTTAGGGAATAGCTAAAGTGATATACCGAAAAATTGCTGCTGTTGATCAAGCCATGTGAATAAAATCAAGCCGAGCGAAACAAAGAGCGTTCGTAAACTAGCAAATATCACAAGTCACGGAGAAAGGACGACATGCTGTGGTGATAATGGATGGAGCGAGCTGGCATTCAGAAGATCTTGTCAAGGATATCTCTAATCTGAGTATCTTTATCAACCTGAAGTTTCATACTTTAACTATTTAAAATCTCTAAAAAAAGCGATGATATTATATAAACCGCTATTTGTTAACGAGATTTTTTTGACACATATCAATACAGTACACATTTTGCGCAAACAGCAACTAGCGCTATCGACTAAGGAATTTAAGGCTAGAGGTTATAAAGTTAAACGCTGCGAAAATTGTTTAATCCCTGAAAAAAAATGTATTTGTGCACAGCGCCCATCGATTAACAGTCACAGCGCTTTTTGTTTGGTGATGTATAAAAATGAATATTACAAACCAACCAATACCGGCAAACTCATCGCAGATGTCATACCCGACAACTATGCATTTAGGTGGGACAGAGTCGCCCCCGATCCCGCATTAATCGAGTTACTAAAAAATCCAAGGTATGTACCTATTTTGGTATTTCCTCAACAATATGCCGAGGCAGATAGATGTATCGACTCACCTAAAGATTTAATAGATATCCAGCAAGGTAAAACGCCTCTATTTGTGATGTTAGACGGTACATGGCGTGAGGCGAGTAAAATGTTTAAAAGCACATCTTTTGCCAAATTACCTGTATTGGGTATTCAGCCT
>QIJM01000158.1 GCA_003232445.1 Paraglaciecola arctica | reverse complement strand
CCGTATTTGATGCAAACAGAGGGTTGGCGGTTGGTCACGCAGGCTCAATTGTGTTCACGGATGGTGATAAACAACTTAAATTGATTTTGAGCAATATGGGGCGAGTGAGGATTTGTGCAGTCGATAGTAGTCTCGGGGGGTACGACGCATGTTAGTTTCGCCGATAAAACAGCATGGCAATAGTTTGGTCGAGTTAATGATTTCTATGACCCTAGGACTAGTATCCATCACCGCAATGGCATCTTTGGCTTACTTGCAAAGTCTAGGTTAGTAGAAGAAATTAACGCCGTAGTGGCTGTTGTCAGTCATGATCTTAAGCGTGCTGGATACTATGCCCTTACCAATGAAATGGTTAAAAATCCAACAGCTTCCTCGAACCCATTTGATGATAGCTTGATTATAGCGGCTTATACATCTGAACCGGCTAATAGCTGTATTAATTTCGCTTATGATCGTAATAAAAATGGTTTGCTGGATACTTCTCCTAATAACGAAAAGTATGGCTTTCGCTTGAGGGATAATGCCGTTGAAATTCGTTTAGATGGGGCTGCTTGCGATGCATCTGGGTGGCATGATTTAACTGATCCAAAAGTTGTTCAGGTAACGACTCTTAAATTCACGGTTGAACAAACTACAGTACAGCAAGTGACCCAAACCCGGGTAAATATTGCGTTGCAAGCTCGTTTAAAAAAACATCCTGATATCTCACGTAGCATCAATACTAGTGTCTTGATAGAAAACTATGAATAAGTTGCTGACCATAGATACCTCACGTGCTCTAAACCAGAAGGGCGCCGCAATATTACTAACCGTGGTTCTGTTGTTAATTATGGTGACTTTAGTCACTCTTTACACGGGTAAAATTCAATCATTTGAACATCAAATTGTGATTAATACACAAAATCAAAAATGGGCTCAAGCATCAGCAAAGGCTGGATTGAATCAAGGTTTGGCAATGCTTAATGTAAACAAAGTTTGGCCGGACGTTGAGATATCAGGAAATTTAGATGACAACAGCACATTTATTATTTCTGCCATCACTGAAGATTTATCAGGTAGTCGAAAACTTGTCACTATTAAAGCAAGCGGCAGCTCTGCAGATGATTTAGCTAAGGCCACCGTTGTTGAACAATCACTGGTTTATCCAATACTGTTCAATCGCCCCCCAGCCCCCTTAATGGTTAAACATGGCTTTAGTAGTGATGGTGAATTTGAGGTGGCTGCTAACCCAGATGGGTTAGGTATGGCAGCACCATTATCATTGTGGTCAGATGCTGAGATCACCTTATCAGGCACTAGCCATCATAGCTGTATTTTAACTGAGTTTAACGAAGGAAATTGTAGTACTAATACCTATTCTGATCACAGTGTAAAACTGGCTGACATAGCCGATGAGTCGGCTTCATTCCCAGCAGATCTGGTCAGTTATCTGTTTAACATTCCGTCCACCGAGTGGATTCAATTACAGCAACAATCTGACTTTGTATTAGCAGACTGTGACACGTTAGATATCGGTAGTTGGGGGGTTATTTGGGTTGATGGTGATTGCGATGTGAGTGCCAGTACACAAATAGGAAGTGAATCAGAGCCTATAATTTTAGTCATTTTTGATGGCAATGTTGAGTTTCATAACGATGTGGTTTTGTATGGTCTTTTGTTTTCATTTAAACCAGCTGACTCAATCAAAGTGCTGGATATAAATATGCAAACTGATAGTGCAGTGTTTGGTGCTGTAGTCACAAATTATCAGTTGGGAACAGAAGGGGGTTTAACGCGTGCAGTGTTTCAGGCGTTTGTTATGCAAAAATTGCAAGATAGTAAGAGATTGCAAAGGGTGGCTCGAGTGCCTGGCAGTTGGCATGATTTTTAGCTGAGGATAGATACATGTATAAAGAAAATGGATTTTCCCTAATTGAAGTGTCAATAGCTTCCTTACTCATTATGTTAGGCGTCACAGGTTATGTTACTTTGCAAAGTGAATATGTAGTCAGTGCTGCAAAACTTAATTTACGGGGAGTGGCTCTACACCTTGCCCAGGAAAAGTTAACTGATTTAGCTTATTTTCAGCAACTAAGTCATATAGAAGGAGTGGGATCCTATCAGAATATTGCCACTAATTTGGGAGGCAGTATCCCAGCAGGAGAGCGGGACGTGATTTTGTCTTCCGAGTTGAATCTGCAAACATATGATACCCAATGGCAAGTTGAAAACTTGTATTATGTAGACACAAATTTTGATGGTGTTGCTGATAGCTGGGCGAAAGTCGGAGAGCCTTTTTTTCCTGTTGATTTACCTCGAAATACCGATCTCAAAAACGTTCATATTATAGTTACTTGGCTTGACATTAATGGGAGTAGTAAACAACTGGAGATGTTTGGAAGTATTGCCCCCATTGCGCAAAGTCACAGTTTCCAAGCTAAATATCGCTCATCAAGTGCTCTAGCCAAGCCTTAGGTTTCAAAAAAACAAATCTATTTATCAAACAGATACTATGCTGTAGTCAATAAAGTTAAGTTCTAATTTATTGTTTTAAAAGCGTTTATTTTAATACTCCATTTTGACTACATCAAAATATATACCTTTACCGCCGCATTGATAACCTAATACTTTGTGTTTTTAGCTAATATGCTAGTCATAGATTTTATCTAAACAGTTAGTCAAACATCTACGTTTTGCAACTAGAGTGAGAAAAAAGCGTGAAGAGCAAACCCGAAAAACTGTATGCACATAATCAACAAGGTGTTGGCATGATTGAAGTGCTAGTTACGTTGTTCATTTTATCTGTGGGGTTGCTTGGTGTGGCATATTTACAATTTGTTGGTTCATTCACAAACTCTGAAGCACTAAGTCGTTCTCAATCAGTGTTGGTCGCCCAACAATTAACAGAACGCTTGAGATCCAGTGCAGTTTTTTCGCCACTGGGCAAAGGTTTGGTTGTGCATAACGATTATTTTGACGAAGACTTGTATAACTTTTCCGGCATGACCTGTGTCACTGGGCTGCCACATACCTGTTATTGTTTAGAGCGTCCAATTTCGATTCCTAACTGCAATGATAACGTTTGCACTGCAGCACAACTTGCCGTTTTTGATGCTTATGAAGTGTCATGTTCAGCTGTGGCAGCCAATCCAGAAATAGAAATTAGTTTAAGCTGTGAATTGGACAATAACATTGCTGATATAGATGCATGCAGCGTCGGTTCGAAGCATATTGTCATCTTAAGTTGGCCTGTGGAGAACTGGCAAAATATTGAGCGAACTTTGAACGCTGATTGCAATGTTGATGAAATGCTACCCCATGACTGTGTGTCAGTGGACGTGACCTTATGAATATTTATAGTAAACAAGGCGGTTTTAGCCTAATTGAGCTGATGATATCCCTTGTTCTGGGGCTTGTTGTTTCTGCAGCAGTTGTTCAGGTGATGGTTAGCAACAATTCTACCGAGCGACTAAACAGGTCGATTGCATCTGCTCAAGAAAATGGTCGTTTTATTATTGCCAGGCTGCGCAACGATTTAATCATGACTGGGCGCTACGACATGTTACGACCAGAGCTTAATAAAGATGTTGATATCGTTATTGAGGCGGCTTTTGTGCACAATAATCCTATTCCTGTGGTTGGCGATTTTAGCAGTGGTTTAACCAAAGGTGTTATTGAAGGGGGTGGTACTGCGAGTGATACATTGATGGTATCGCTACAAGCACGTAAAGATTGCAGAGGCGCCACTCATGGTTATGGGCCTCCTTTTGGTCCTATAAATGAAGAGTTTATGGTGGTCAACGAATATTTTTTAGAGGGTACATCCTTAAAATGCCGTGGGTTTGATGGCAGAGTATTACGAGGGCATAAGGTAGCGGTCGAGGACGATAGCGCTTACACCTTGTTAGATGACGTGACTAGTTTTCAAGTTCAATACGGCATCACAGATAATATTGCCTCAGAAGACAATTCGGCAAGACCTGTAAAATTTATAGATGCTGATACGTTAGGCGCAGAAAAAGCCGCCGGAGCACTGGTTGTTGCTATTCGAATCGCATTGTTACTAAAAGCTGACTCTGATGTATTAATCAACCCCGTCCCTGAGTTCAAACTGCTCAATGAAGAGCCTATTCAGCCTTCTGAAAAAAGGTTGTATAAACAGTTTGAAACTACAATCACTTTGCGTAATAGCAAAAATTTCGCTCGAAGTAGAAATATATGAATTATATATCAATACAAAAAAAATCAGGAATGGTCATGGTATTTGCTTTATTGATACTCATGAGTTTAACCATTCTAGGTGTGTCTTCAGTATCCAGTAGTTTGATGCAAAGCAAAATGGCGACATCCATGGAGAAACGGTCTCTATCATTTGACGCGGCAGAATCTGCTATCGCGGCAGTGATGTTTGAATCCGAGGATGAAGCACTGCTCAGTGACGTAACTTTAGATGACCCATTGTCTGCGGCCAGAGGAGGGACACAGTTAGACTTAACGGTTCAAGAGATGAGCTGTTTTGAAGATATCACCTGGACCAATAGAATACTGACTAATGATGGTTTAAGTGTGGGAACCCAACATACTAGTGCGGGTAATTATACCGATAAACCAGTGGTAAAAAGCTGGTCTCGTGCGGCATTTGTGCGTGAGCAACCTTGTGTTGGCTCAAGCAATGTTATTGGTGGGAGTAATATTAGTTGTCATATCTTTATTGTAAGAGGATGTGGGCAATTAGATGATAGTAATTACGCAGTGGCCAATTCTGTTAATGCCTCAGTTTTTGCACCTGCAACCCAATAAGCGGTGGTTTTTATGAAATATATTAACAAATTTATAGCAATATGGCTGGCGACTAGTTTGACGCTTTTCAGTAGTATGCTCAGTGCAGAGGACATAGAAATATATCTAGGAACAGCAGGCAGTGATGTGACCTACAATCCGAATGTACTCTTCATTATGGATACATCAGGCAGCATGAACGCTAAGGATGGTGGTACTGAATCAAGAATGTTACGGGTGCAAAATGCGCTAAAAGAAACGCTTAATTCAGTCACCAATATCAATGCGGGTTTAATGCGCTTTTCAGATTTTGGTGGTCCAGTTTTATACCCCGTTAGGCCGATTGATGATCCCGTTTCCCCTGAAATTATCACTTCTATAACACAGGCAACAGATGATGCTTATGAAATTGCATCATCTGTCAATAGCTCCAGTACTACATTGATATTGTCTCAAAGTACAAATGCAGTGACTGTAGGTCTTCGTTACCAAGACCTGAATATTCCTCGTGGTGCCATTATTACTAATGCGTATATTCGTTTCAGTTCAAATGGATTTAATAGCGGAGCAACAAACTTAACTTTTAGTGGCGAGTTAATTGGCAACTCAATTACATTCAGTGAAACCAGTAACAATATATCTGATCGGGCTAAAACATCTAATTCAGTACTGTGGGATACAGATAATGACTGGCCAGTGTCGGATGAAACTATAGTGTCCCCTGATCTAAGTAGCGTTTTGCAAGAAATTGTTGATCAATCTGACTGGTGCGGCGGAAACGCTTTAAGCATCATTATCGATGGTGAAGGTATCAGCACTAGTAGTGCGCGCGTTTCACCAGCATTTGAGGATGGTGAAGGACTAGGCCCTCAACTTGTGGTGGTGTATGACGACACGACTGCAACTGGTTGCGTGAAGGGTAAGTTAAGTTATCAGGTTAGCTCACAAAACAATAATGCTGAAGAGCGCCACGACGGATATCAATCAACGGGCAGCGAACTGACGTTTAGGAGCAGTTCAAACAGGTATATTGGTGTTAGGTTTAGAAACATTGCCTTGCCGCAAGGCGCGAGTATTATCAATGCCTATTTAGAGTTTACTGCTTACCAAAATAGTAATAGCTCATTCGCCAGTTTTAATATCGCTGGAGTCGACCAAGATGATCCCAGTAGTTTTAAATCTTACCCAAGATACCTATTGAGGGACAAACCAAAAACGGCGGCAGTTGCGTGGGCGGGTATTCCTCAGTGGTACAAAAACTATACTTATCAAAGTCCTCCGGTGACCAGTATAGTCGAGCAAATTGTTGGGCGTGCTGGTTGGACGCCTGGCAACGAAATGATGTTCGTGTTTTCAAATTTTGTGGGTGTTCGAGGCGCCTACACGTACAACGGAAAACCCTCAGGGACAGTAAGCTTGGTGATTGAGTATCAGGGGGATGCTACACCTGGTAGTACCTCAACCGTGCGTGAACTGCTTATAAGTCAAGTCGATGCATTGGGTGCAAGTGGATATACGCCCATAGTAGATACGTTGTACGAGGCTGCCAGTTATTATGGTGGACTTCCCGTTTATTATGGGAGAACTCGTGGTCAATCATCTGTTTCAAGTACTGTGCGACGTAACACACGAGTGAGTCATAGGTTGTCATATGTTGGAGCTGATTCCGTTTTACCTCCAGGTTGCACAGTAGACAACCTGAGTAGCTCATCCTGTAGGAATGAGTACATCCCAGCAGGCGCCACTTACATCAGCCCAGTGACTGATAAAGTCTGTCAGACCAACAATCACATCGTTATTTTATCTGACGGTGTGGCGAACTATAATCATAGTGTTACTGAGGTAGAAACATTACTTGGAAAGTCATGTACTGGCTCCGGTGGAGAAAAGTGCGGAGTAGATATAGTTAAAAATATTGGTGATGGTGATGACTCTGTGATCGATACACGAGTTTTTACTCACACAATTGGCTTCTCAGCCGGTGCAACTGCAAACGCTTTTCTGAATGACTTAGCGGTTAACGGCAACGGTGATTTCTATACTGCCGATAATACTGCCGATTTAGTGGGTGTTTTTCAATCCATATTAAAAACAGTGAAAGATGTTAATGCTACTTTTGTCTCACCGGGTGTGGCTGTGAACCAACTCAATCGATTAACGCATAACGACGAGTTGTATTTTGCTTTGTTTAAACCTGCCGAAGGCGCTATTTGGCCTGGAAATGTCAAGAGGTATAGGCTAGATGGTTCGGATATTCTTGATAAAAATGGTCTGAATGCTGTTGATAGTGTGACTGGATTTTTCAACGATAGTGCTCACAGCTTTTGGTCACTGTTGGCTGATGGAAATGACGTGCGTGAGGGAGGAGTCGCTGGGAAAATGGGCTTGCCTAGAGAGGCTTATGTGTTTAATGGTGTCGGTACTATCATTAAAACCGAAAAC
>QIJM01000344.1 GCA_003232445.1 Paraglaciecola arctica | reverse complement strand
TTTGCGAAACACTAGGTGAGATTGCAAGACAGACACGATCATTGTACGTTTCACCCAAATTCAAGTGAGTTTATTGGACAAAAAACACTATCAAGTAGTTGTTGAAAATAGTGAGCGGTTTTTTGCTCACCTGTGCAATTGTTCGTCTGATATTTTCTGCGCAATAAACTCAGTTTAATATTATCCATACCTAGAAATTACTCGTAACATTATGAAATATATAGATAAAAAATGCTTTCATGCCGCATCCTGAATTAGCTATTTCGAGCGACATTGCATTTACTACACATTAACTTAAAGGAAATTTATCATGCCAACAGTTGCATATATAGAAATCGTAGGTACCAAGTCTGGACTTCTAACCGAAGGTGCTAACACCGTTGAATCAATGGGTAACGCCTATCAAACAGATCATGAAAATGAAGCCACAGTTCAGTCTTTTAAACATGAAGTGATTATTCCACGTGATCCACAAAGTGGCCAGCCAACTGGTCAACGTGTGCACCAACCTTTCGTTTTGACCAAAGTTTATGACAAAGCTTCGCCTAAGTTGTTTGATGCACTTTGTAGTGGTGAGCGTTTAGAAAAAGTTGTGTTGAAGTGGTATCGTACGTCGCTGACAGGTGTACAAGAGCATTACTTCACCCATGAATTAGAAGATGCGGTAATTGTAAACATTCAGTCTTCTATGCCAAATGCACAAGATCCGGCTATGGCGCATTTTTCACATATGGAAGAAGTATCGTTAACCTATCGTCGTATTACTTGGACTCATGAAGTATCTGGTACTACAGGTTCTGATGATTGGCGTGCTCCAAGAGTCTAGTTCTATTTTTATCAAATTTAAAAAATGCTGCATTTGCAGCATTTTTTACGTGATGATACTCAAACATTCATTTTTCAGAATACATATATTTATGTATCAAAAACGAAGATTTAATCCTTCGGTTAGTATATAAATACATTTAATCCGTTTACAGATTTGATGCCATTATACCTTTACATATAAAGCATTGATTGGAGCAGGGAGATAACAATGGGCTTTCAGGCAAACGAAGAATTTATGTTCTTCGAAATGGCAGACAAATCGATTGAGTTTAGTGTTGCCAAACTGACAGGTGAAGAGAATATTTCTGGCTTGTACAGCTTTGACTTGGAACTGTTGTCTGAAGATCCTGAAATCACCTTCGAGGATATGATTGGCAAAGGATGTATCATTACCATCCAAAGCATGAATCACACTGAAGAAGACGGCTCGTTTTCTGATGATTTAGTTCACGACCGATTTATACATGGCATTGTTTGTTCTTTCTCGTTAGCTGATGAGGGCGAAAAATTCACCACTTACCACGTGAGCATTGTACCCAAAATATGGCCAATGTTACATCGTGTTAATAGCCGTATTTTCCAAAAGCAATCTGTTAAAGATATTATCACTACTTTGCTTAGTGAATTAGGTTTAGAAGGTGATGAATACAAATGGGATTGCCAAGGTACCTATTCACCTATTGAATATTGTGTGCAATATCAAGAGTCAGAATTTAATTTTATCAGCCGCCTGATGGAAGAAGAGGGTATTTTTTATTACTTTGAACATGAAGACACAAAACATGTTTTGGTGTTTAAAGATGATTCCTCCTCATGTTTAAAAATTGAAGACGATGAGAAGGTTTCGTATATATCTGACTCTCAAGGGTTAGTGTCTAATCAACATATCTACAAATTTACTGTTCGCCAGTCGCTGACCCCAGGTAAAATCACCTTAAAAGATTACAATTTTTTAAAACCGACTCTTAAATTGCAGTCAGAAGAAATTGATGATGAAAATAAAGAGCGGGAGATTTTTCAATATCCTGGGCATTTTGACACTAAAGGCCGTGGTGACAGTTTGGCGAAAGTTAAACTGGAGTCTATTAATACCTTTAAAAAGCTTGGGGTAGGCTCAAGTAATGTTAATCGATTAGTCCCCGGTTATTCTTTTAGTTTAGACGACCAAAGGCGTGGCAATTTTTCTGCAGACTATTTAGTGACTTCAGTTACTCATCAAGCGTCACAAGCTCAGGCATACCAGCAAGACGCAACAACCAAAGCCAGCCGTTACAATAATGTCTTTAAATGTATTCCATCTGCCACTCCTTATAGACCCACAAATGTTAGCAAACGACCAATAGTACAAGGTACACAAACCGCCATTGTTAGTGGCCCATCTGGCGAAGAAATATATACAGACGAACACGGTAGAGTAAAAGTACAATTTCACTGGGATAGATACGGTAAGTCTGACGAAAACAGTTCCTGCTGGATAAGAGTTAGTCAGCTGTGGGCAGGTCAAGGTTATGGCGGGTTTTCATTACCTAGAATGGGGCAAGAAGTTATAGTCGATTTTATCGAAGGCAACCCCAATAACCCTATTGTTACTGGGCGAGTGCATCATGGTGACAACCGCAGTCCTTACAAACTGCCAGCCAAAAAAACCATTAGTACTCTAAAAACTAATTCATCAAAAGGCGGGGAAGGGTTTAACGAGTTAAGATTTGAAGACAAAAAAGGCGAAGAGCAAGTTTTTATTCACGCCGAACGTGACAAAGACATTCGTATAAAAAATGACAGATTCGAATTTGTCGGCAATGATGCGCATGAAGAAGTGATTAATGATAGATTTGTCGCTATTGATAACGACGATCACGAACTGATAGGCAGCGATGCTTTTAGACAAGTAACAGGTGACCAACATAACACCTTTGAAGGAGACATTAACCAGTCAACTAAAGGTGATGAAAACTACAAAGTAACCGGTGACAGAAAAACCGAAATTTCCGCTTCAGAAAGCCTAAAATCTAACATGGATATTAAACTAGAGGCTGGCATGAACTATGGCCTTAAAGCAGGCATGAAAGCCGATATTAAATCAGGCATGACCATTAATTTACAAGCGGGCATGGCCATTAATTTAAAAGCGGGTCCTAGTTTTATTAGTATTGGACCTGCCGGTATTCAAATGTCTGGTCCTATGATCATGATCAATAGTGGTGGCGCTGCCGGCTCCGCAGCTCCAGCTAAACCAGCTAAACCTGGCAGTGTGACGAAACCTAGAAAAGCTAAAGAAGCAGATAAAGCCGAAGCCGGCAAGATAGAAAAGGTCAAAGATAACTCAGAGCCAATAAGACCATCGTCCTATGGCTCCCAAGCACAAGCCATGAAAAATGCAGCCGATTCAGGCACACCTTTCTGTGAACAATGTGAAACGGCGAAAAAATAAGATGCTTAATATTAGCCAAATAAATCAAGTGCAAGATGAGCTATTCAAAGATGAAGACATTTATGTTTACGCCATAGTCGATGGTGCATCATGTCCTGAATTGCGCTTTAAAATTTATGATTGGCAACCCACTAGCGGTTGTTTATGGAGTGGTAAATTAGAGCCCGATGTAGAAGAAGTTGCTCCCTACATGATTATGCTAGAACGCGACACTGAATTCACCCGTTGGTTAATCAAAGAAGGTTATCAAAATCATTGGAATATCTTTGTCACTTCAATGTTAGAGCCGAAAGCTTTTCGTAAACAGATACGCAAACTGCAATTGGTTAGGTCTCCAGATGGTAAAACACTATTGTTTAGGTTTTATGATCCAAGAGTAATGGAAATGTTTTTACCTACTTGTGATGACAAGCAACTTGCAGAAGTATTTGATGGTATCAAGTTTATAGCGTTTTCATCATACGAAGGAGATGCATTATATTCAACAAGGGTAGAGCCTAAATCAAAAGATTTACTGTTAAATAAATTACCGCTTTTAGAAAATACTGCGTCATAAATATTTCATGTTAAAACTACAAGACAAACAAGTATCTTTATTAGAGAAATCTGTTGAACGCGATTTTATAAAACGAATGATGGATATCATCCAATTTAATAATAATCATCTAGTAGAAAACTTAACTACTGAAGAAGCGATTAAGGTTCTATACAGTTGTTTAAATGAGGCCAGATCCATACATATTGAAAATGAACAAGATGTTTTCGATTATTCGTTGATTCGTTGATTCGTCTAGAGCAGAGGGAAAATATTTTGGAGATGAATGAAACAAAGGAAATCACTGATTGGCTAAACAGTAAATTTGTCCCCCCCCATAGGAAGGTTGAAGAGTTAAAAACTGTTTTTTTTGCAATTGGAAAGGAATAAATAACGATGCCGACGTCTAGCCCCCCAAAAGCGAAAATCAATCAGAATAAAAAAGCGGGTACTAGCACTCAAAGTTGCCCTCTAGAGAATAATACAAAACAACCTTGTGATGTTGGAAATTTAGAACTGATATTTGTTGATTCTAGTGGTGGTAGCCATAAAGCATCCACCACAGATACGCGGTATAATAGAGCCACTCCTGTGAAACCTTCTGATTTTCCCTATCTTGAAGATGATAAATATATAAACGTAGCTTTTTTTGACTCAATTTTAGAGGTTATTGCACCAATACTCAGCACTGACACCACAGATGTTAAGAAGGCGACTTTTTCTGCTAGCGTTTCCCAGCCGATTGGGACTTGTCCAAAGTCTTATCACCCTAAAATTAGCATGCGCAATTCAGGAGCGGAATCCAATGATGGATTAAGTAAGGCTTCCAAATCATGGGTTAATCAATCTATTGTACCTATGGATATTTACGGGAAGTCCATGCCGGTTGATAACCAAGTTGGGAAGATTAAATTAAGAGACGTACTGTATTTTTTTGAAAACTCCCGTAAACCAAATCATGTTAAAGATATTTTTGTTGAAGCTAAGGGTTGTGGTGTAAGGGATGACGGACAGGCTCCAAACACAACAATTAAAGGATTAATCCGTGTTTACCGAGAAGATAAATATGTGCTTGAAGTCTCTATTCCTAGTGTTGTAAGCAAAAATGCATCTTTTAAAAAAGAAACCAATATTAATGGTGAAGTGACTGAAACAATAGCTCAATGGGGAGGCGATACAACCGATACTGCAAAATATGGTAAAAATGGTAATTTAAGTGAACTTTCTGAAAGTGATGCTGGTCATTTTGTCAACAATACAGTTAGCTTAGATTCTAATGACTATCAGCTTGAATCATCCAAGAAAGTAGGCGAGTTTGCCAAGCTTACTCGTAATGGCCGACAACTTGGCGCTATAGACACGATTAATAAGGTTATTAAGGCTAGAAAACTTATTGTTGATGGTTTTAGCTTTATTGATGAGCTAAAAAAAGCAGTCCCGCAAGTCGGTTTTGGATGGTCATTTAAACTTGATGTTTTAGCTGGCACCATTGGTGGCGAATGGGGTATAGAAGCAGGTACAAATCACGATATTGACGCATATAAATTTGTTGAGCCATATGGACAGATAAATTTAGCGATGTCATTGTTGAAACTGGAATTTGAAGCTTTTTTTGGCGTTCAATGCACATCTCCGTCTATTCTTAATTGGTTCAAAAATCCTGCCTACGAAATTGTCGCCAAGATTTCGATTAAAGTAACATTAGATTGCAAAGTAGAGGCAAATATTAGGCTTGTTGGTAAAGATGATGCGAACAAAGTTAATAAAATAGGTAAAGAAGGATCCTCCAATCCTGCCGATTCTGAAAAGGTACTATGGATTAATTCGGTTACATCACAAGGGGAGTTTAGTGGACAGTTTAAAGTCAACGTAGTCGGATATGGGATGGATACAAAAGCGGGTGTTGTTGCATCTTTGACGGCAGAATTCAAAGTCGTTAAGCCATTTAGAATACGTGGTAGCGCTAAGCGAAACGAAGCATATTTATATGCATATTTCACTCATGCTAAAAGAAGAAAATCTCCACCTTGGAAGAAAATTCTATGCAAGGAAAAAATGATAATGACAGAACGATACATATTTGATTAGGAGTATAGATAGTGGGTCAAGTGATTAACAAAGATTACATGTTGCATCTGGATTTATATGTGAAAGATTGTTCAGCAGAATTTTATGCCAACGATATACCTATTAGGTTAATGGACTCCAATCAGGAGAGTTTTCACTCATTAGCAGCTCATCATCTTTTATTAAACAATTTAAATACGTTTAAGATCCTAGTCTGGCCAGGTGATACACCTTCAAATGTGCTGCAAAAATCTCAGTTGACAAGTGTAGAGTCAAGAAGTAAACCAGCCAAGGTTTGTCTTCGCCTCGTTAAGTATCCAGTGGGTGCATTTGCAGGAGATGCAAAAGACGGAGAAGTAATTTACGAGCTAAATTGGGAGTACGACCAAGAGAAGTATGGTGTTGACCCCTACCCATATATTGCAGATATTAAATTTGATATTGGCTCCCATTTAGGTACATGGAACTGGCAAAACTGCGATCCAATAAACTTACTAAAAGAATTGCCAGCCATTACTAAAATAGTGAAACAAATTCACAACGATTTTGGGAAAGGGAATGGAAAAGTCATTGCGGATCTAGCTGAGCCTTACTTAGATGATATGGGCAAAGCGCTGCCAGCTTATGGTAAAGATGAATTTAGAGAAGATATGATTAATGACATTAATTACAACGCTGAAGTTGAAGATGCGGTAGATCTTTTTAATCCAGAAAACCACGATTTTAGATTGGCTGCAGATGCAAAGTTAGTGCAAATCATAAATAAAGATTGGGAGCCAACCATTCGGACCAAAGAGGATGAAGGTGGAGAGAGTTATGAGCTTCCCTTGTTTTTAGGCAAATTAAAAGGCAGATGGCATATTGTTGCCTAGGGATAATTAGAAAATGAAAATTGTGATATCAACGGCAATCATTATTTTTGGCATTATCCTTATTTTGTGGTCAGTGTGGAAATTAGTGGAACAAAAAAAGTTTGCAGATACTGCGATTTCAGCTAGTGGCACGATAGTCGGATACGAATATTCAGATGGCTCTCGTCAACAACTCAGTCAGGATACAAGTTCAGGATTTGCCGGTAGATTGGATGTTTCGCAAGCTAGCCCCATCGTAGAATATACAACGCAAGATGGAGAGAGCATTTCGTTTGTCAGCTCTACGACAATAGATTTGTCTTCAAGTGAAAAAGTGCCATTGCTATATCTTCCTACAGATCTACAAAATGCCCAAATCGACGATTTTTTCTCACTTTGGGGATGGATATACATTTTAAGTGGGTTTGGTGCAATCATATCAATAGTCGGCGTTGCTCTTCGGTTTTTGCTGTAAAGTCTTATCAAGTATATGTGACTAGTCCTAAAAGGGCGTGGCGAGGGGAATAGATGAGGAAATAGCTGAAATAGGGATATCTGCTAAAGAAGACATTTTAGAACGCTTGGCCGATACCATCGGCTGCACCTAATACGGCTATTTTCATGATTCTCTCCTGTGAAAAGCTTTCTGCTTTGCAATAACCAAAGCTAGCATGGGTTGTAAAATATAAACCTTGTCAATATTTAGCCTGCGGGATTATTCTAGGGTCTTGCTCGATTTAATAGGCAGCTGTGTTTTATCATATACTCATACAGGTAAATTGCTTAAACTTAAGCAATACGGCAAAATACGAATATCCACCCCACCAACTAGTCCCTTATGGCCGCCACTAAACAAGACGCACTAATTAAAGCATTTAAAGACATTCTTAAAACCGAAAGTTTCGGATCGCAAGGCGATATAGTCGAAGCACTAAAGATGCAGCAATTCGATAATATCAGTCAATCCAAAGTATCCCGTATGTTAAGTAAATTCGGCGCTGTTCGTACCCGTAATGCTCGGGGTGATATGGTTT
>QIJM01000151.1 GCA_003232445.1 Paraglaciecola arctica | reverse complement strand
AGATCATCTAGTGAACTAATAGAGGCGATTTCGTTCGACGTGAGATCTTCTAACACCTCATCCAGCTCTTCTTTCTCAAAATCTTCTAAGGCTTTTTCTAGCTGATCTTCATCTAATGTCGAGTCACTGCTGGTTGGGGCTTCGAACTCTGACTCTGCACTTAACGCAGTGTCAAGCCCATGTTCTTCATCTATGCTGTCGTCAACTGGCTCTTCAGTTTCAACTGCTTGCTCTGGCTCAATGCTCTGGCTCAACTAACTTTTCAGCCTCAACTGCTTGCTCTGGCTCAACTAACTTTTCAGCCTCAACTGCTTGCTCTGGCTCAACTAACTCTTCAGCTTCAACTACGGACTCTGGCTCAACTAACTTTTCAGCTTCAGCTGGCTGTATTGTCTCTTTTAGAACTTCAGATATATCAATTTCGGTCGCATCTTCTGTACCTTCTTCGCCAAAATCATCGGCCAATAAATTTTCATCTATCTCTTCTGCTAAGTCATCAAGCTTTTGAATATCAAGTTGAGGCTCTTCTATCTCAGATAATTCTTCATCATCTTCAGGCATCATAGAACGCATTTGTTCAACTTGTTCCAGTTCGTCAATTAGACTGCCTGTAACACTGTCCAGTTCTTCATTTTGAGACACTATTTCTTTGTCAATGCTCTGTAGTACTTCTTCGTTAATATCCTCTGAGTCATCTGTCAAAGGGTTTTCGACAAATTCGTCTACTGACTCATCAAGTAAATCATCAATACTAATTTCAGGTTGCTCTTCGTCATCAGCTTCAACTGGTGCAAGTAGAGATTCATCTTTTTCATATTCCAAGTCATCAACTTCAGCGTCGACTTGTTGCTCATCCCCCTCAATTAACATGTCATCGAGGTCAGAGTTATCACCGCTGTCTTGCACTTCATCTAATATATCATCGGCTAGGTCTTCACTAATGTCAGCAGATATTTTTTCATCAACTTCAGCTAACAGATCGTCGTCTTCATCAAATAAACTATCTAAGTCATCTTGCTCAACAACTTCAGCACCTACTTCAAACTCTTCTTCAAGTACATCATCCAGGTCATCATCACCTAGCTCATCAAATATCTCAGTGTCATCAACAAGCGGCTTTTGTATACTGTCTTCCAGCGCATCATCTAACGATTCTTTAAGTTCTTCTGCTAACACATCATCGAGTAAATCATCATCGCCAAACAAGTTATCATCATCTAACTCTTCACTGCTATCTTCCGACAACTCAGCACTTAGTGCGTCTGACAAATCATCCATTTCGGCTGCAATAGGATCCAAAGAAAGATCGTCTACATCATCTTTTATTGGTTTAACATCCGCAGGTTCCTTACGTTTAATCATCCAATAGGCAAAAACGGCAAGTACTAATAAAACAGGTAATGTGAACAACAATATGAGCGTAATGGGACTATCTAACCAAGACCTGTCTTTTTCAGCATCATCTTGACGTGACTTTTCTAACAATTCATCAATGTTTTCGCCCATTTGATTCATTTGCAGAGATTTTTGTTGCTCCTCACTACGCATTTCATCAATGTCGGTATTCACTTTGTCTAGTCGTTCAAATAACTTTTTATTCTCATCCAGTATACTTTGCACGCTACTGATTGATTCGGAAAATTGCTTCCGAATTGCCATAAACTGGCGATTTTGTGCCTCATCAATGGCACCTAACTTTTGCTCTATCAATTCCTTGGTTTGATCAAAGGTTGCGGCATTTGTCACTCGATGTATTTGATTGCAATTTCTGTGAGTCTAACTCAGATTTTTCTTGCGCTTGTCTGCTGTTGACACGAGAGATGTCAATTTCCGATGGCATTTTCAGTATCGAGCCATCTTTTAACAAATTTAAATTTTGTTGCTCAAAAGCGTCAGGATTAAGCTCGTATATAGCTTGCATTACCTGATAAATAGAAAGAGAGTTATTAGGACGATAACTCTGGGCAATTTGCCATAAAGTATCTGAAGAAACTATTGGTCCATAAGTGCCAGACTGCGCTTCTCGTTGGGTTTGAGGTTGTGGCTCAGAAGATCTGGGCGGTGCATTTTTAGGACCTCTTAAATTACCCTGTTGGGAATTGGCAGCAGGAACAGCGGTAACAAAACTCAGCACAATTAAAAGCTGTACTGCTATCTTTCGCAAATTCATATGATTCCTTTTTGCCCCAAAATATCAACCCTCGTTATGATTGACGTCACGGCGTACCGCAACACTCAATTTGCACAATATATTTATGTTGTTTTTTGAATATAAATAAAAGTGTTTATCTATATAAATTAGCTAGTTATACGATTTCATATAATGTCATTTTATTGACTTTAAGCAAATTCATAGTCATTCATAGTCATTCATAGCAATAAGCAAGTCGTATTCCAAGTTTGAAAACGGCGCATAAATATTCAGACAACTATAAACCAGTTGGACTGTTTGATCTAGAATGACGAACTGATTTGGAAAGATACTAATTTAAGTATGTTATCGGCAATACGAAAGAATTGATGAAGGCCTGTAAAAGGCCCTAATATATATTTACATGTAATCTCGGATAAGCACCTCAGCTATCTGTACACTGTTGGTTGCAGCACCTTTACGCACGTTGTCTGACACTACCCATAGATTAATCCCGTTAGGATGCGAGATATCGTTTCTGACTCGACCAACATGAACATCATCATTACCGCTGGCGCTGCTCACTTGGGTAGGAAATTTCTCTCTGTCCCTGTGCAACACTATGCCCGGCGCATTGGCTAATAACTCTTTGACATCTTCAGCATCAATTGGTGCACGAGTTTCAAGATGAATGGCTTCACCGTGACCATAAAACACCGGTACACGTACAGCCGTGGCATTCACCAAAATAGTGTCATCGCCCATGATCTTTTTAGTTTCCCAGACCATTTTCATTTCTTCTTTGGTGTAATCGTTGTCCATAAAAACATCAATTTGTGGGATAACGTTAAAAGCGATTTGGCGGCTAAAGGCTTCGGTTTTGACTTCTTTGCCACTTAACAGCGCCGCAGTTTGGTGAGCTAACTCGTCTATTGCAGCCTTACCACCACCAGACACAGACTGGTAGGTACACACATTAATACGTTCAATGCCAACAGCATCATGAATAGGCTTTAATGCCACCATCATTTGCATAGTTGAACAGTTAGGATTGGCAATAATATTACGATTGCGGAAATCAGCTAATGCCTGAGGATTCACTTCTGGCACAACCAAAGGAATATCTGCTTCGTAGCGATAGTGAGAGGTATTATCGATCACCACACAACCCGCTTCGGTTGCAATAGGTGCGAACTTTTCAGAGACACTGCCACCCGCTGAGAAGAAACCAAGTTGTACCTGACTCCAATCAAATTCATCAGCATCTAAAACGGTAATCTCATTTCCCTTAAAGGTCACCTTTCCACCTGCAGAACGCGCGCTGGCTAATGGATAAAGTTTGTTGATCGGAAAATCTCTTTGTTCAAGAATTTCGATCATGTGTTGTCCTACTAATCCAGTAGCGCCCAACACGGCGACATCAAAGGCCCGAGACATGGTTTTATTACTCCTAAAAATTTAAATTATTGGTTAAATTGTATTTTTTGACTCACCTATTTGGCGGGCAAAAATCCAAGGGCGTAGATTGCCTTCGAATCAGCAAAATTTCCAGTGTTTACCGCTATTGCAGAAAACTCTCTTCTTATAGGATAGTGTTTTCGGATATATCTAAACTGATCGGCACCTTGCATATTGGCTCTGAAATATTGATCATCTGCCTCAATGTTATACACATTTAAAACTAACTGATGTAATACTTGCCAAAAATCCTGCTTTTCACTTATTTGTACACTGCTAGGCTCAGCCTTAGGTAAATAGTCAGATAACTTTTTGTCAGCTTGAATGCCTAAGTGTTTGCACAAGGCTAGATAAAGCATTTCTGTTCCTCTGGCTTTGCCTTCTATACTATGACCAGCGATATGTGCCGTAGCCAACGCTACGTGCGGGATTAAATCCAGATTAATGCTAGGTTCGTTGTCCCAAACATCGAGCACTAAATTGAGTGACTTGCCTTGTTCCACATGCTCAATGGCGTCTTGGTTGTTGATCACCTCGCCTCGACATGTGTTGATCAAAAGTTGATCGTCTTTAAGCGCTGCCAATCTAGTTTTGTTGAATAAGTTTTGAGTGGGATAAGGCCCATCTTTGACCCAAGGTACATGCAGCGTGATCACGTCACACTGCATTATATCGTTCATTGTCACGAAATCTCGCTCGTCACCAGCATCAGCCAGAGATGGATCACATAATTTGTGTTCAATACCTAACACAGTTAATATCCGAGAAAGTGCACTACCAACATGGCCTGCGCCAACAATACCGACTGTTTTGTTGGCCAACTGCCAGTTGAGCCTTTTGCCCATTACCAGCATGGCACTTAACACATACTCAGCCACAGCAACCGCATTACAGCCACCCGCCGAGAAAAAAGCAATATTCTGACTCGCCAGATAGTTTTTGTCTACATGGTCGGTACCCGCCGTAGCGGTTGCCACAAATTGAACTTGCTTATTTTTAGCCAGTAACTGTTGATTAACCTTGGTGGTAGAACGCACCAACAACACATCAGCATCGGCCAACATATCAGCGTTAATCGTTTTGTGAGAAAACACTTCGCAATCGCCAAGTTCAGAAAAAAACTCTGCAGCGTAAGGTATACTGTCTTCGTAATAAATTTTCATGATAGTGATCTAGGATAAGTAGCTGGAAGTGGCGGCATTATGCCACCATGTTGATGATTTAAAACATTGTTCTGTTCTATTAAATAACGAATTAAGGCGGCTCAAATACTTTTTTAAAGTTGATTCAAATTTTATTGGTCATATCCAGGATTGATGCGATCCAATTTACGCAATATTCCCGGCCATGCCAAGCCTCCACCAGCAGAACGCGTGACTTGTTTAGCTTGCGCCTGAATACCAGCTAAAATCTGCGACGGAATAGGGATCAATTCTTGGCCACTAGCTTGTGCTTTAAGCTGAATTTGGCACGAACACTCCAGTAAATACATATACAAAAAAGCATCCGCAATAGTTTCCGCACAAGTTAACAATCCATGATTACGCAAAATCATAAAGTTTGTTTCGCCTAGATCAGCCACCAAACGTGACTTTTCGTCTGGATTGAGCGCCACACCTTCATAATCGTGGTAAGACAAAGACGAAAGTGCAAACAGTGATTGCTGACTAAGGGGCAACAAACCTTGCTTGGTTGCAGATACAGCAATACCAGCGACGGTGTGCAAGTGCATCACACATTTAGCATCCTCTCGTGCTTCATGCACAGCACTATGAATAGTAAACCCTGCCGGATTAACATCGTAATCCGAGTCCATCACCTTATTACCTTGCAAGTCCACTTTAACCAAACTCGAAGCCGTCACTTCTTCAAACATCAAACCATAGGGGTTGATTAAAAAATGATGTTCAGGCCCAGGTATACGAGCAGATATATGAGTAAAAACTAAATCATCCCAGCCATGCATAGCCACTGTACGATAACTCGCCGCTAAATCGACCCGGGTTTGCCATTCTTGTTCGCTCACTTGTTGTTTTACTGAAGCTGCCATTTGATCCGTTCTCAGTTGAATATTAATCAACTTACGATAAGCTATTGGACATGACTTAAACTGTCGCCAAAATGACAATTGAGAGATTTTTATGCAATCAGATAAAGTTCGTCAAATCCTTTCGCAAAATGCATGGTTTGCTTCTCTGCCAGAGTATTTAGCTGATAAGTTGCTTGAAAAAGGTAAATTAAAAGTTCTACATAACCAACAAATATTGCATCAAAAAAATGACTCAGCTGACGGATTTCATTGTGTTGTTAGCGGGCGTATTCGAGTGAGTAATTTCACAGTAGAGGGCAAAGAGCTGGTATTGACCTGGATCCAACCCGGCAATTGGTTTGGTGAAATCTCACTAATAGATGGTCAACCTCGCACTCACGATGCGCATGCTGAAGATACAACTACACTATTGAAAGTCCCTAAATCTGCTTTTGAACAATTATTCATAGAACACCAAGGTTGGTCACAACATATCATGCGCCTGCTCTGTCAAAGAGTGCGAGCCACTTTCAGTTTAATAGATGAAACAGGCTGTTTGTCATTAAAAGGGCAATTATGTAAAAGGTTAAGCCTGATGCAACAAGGGTTAGAAGAACAACAATCAGAGAGCATGGAGTTAACGATTTCTCAAGATGCACTGGCACAACTTATCCATAGCTCAAGACAAACTGTGAATAAAATATTGCAGAGCTTGCAAGCTGACAAAGTAATTATGTTGCGTTACGGGAAAATAGTGATTTTAAATAGGGTAGCACTGGAAGAGTTGGGTCAAATCTGAATACTGACGAAAAACAACACTAAAAACTTATTATACCTTCTGCTTTTTGCCTCTATGCCAAATCAAATCGCCAAATTAACAATCAATACCAATATCCCAATCAACCCCAATACAAACAAAACTCCTACTATTGCAAAGGGCACAAAGGACGGTTGATCAAAATCATTCTTATAATTGGCATCACTTTGCACACCAAATACACTAGACGCCACGCTTGTAAAGACCTGCCATAAATTGGTTGTTGATTTTGCCATCTAAACTAATTTCCTGTTTTCGTTATGCAGACAATAAAAAAGCCAACATAAGCTGGCTTTAGGTATTTTATTATCTATCGAGTGATTTTAACCTTGATACTTTTGCATCACTAAGGTGGCGTTTGTTCCACCAAAACCAAAGCTGTTAGACATCACTGTCGTTAATTCAGCTTCACGGGTTTCAGTTACCACATCCATGCCTTCGGCTTTTTCGTCCAAGGTTTCAATATTAATTGACGGCGCGATAAAATCGTTTTCCATCATCAAAATACTGTAAATCGCTTCGTTTACACCAGCAGCTCCGAGTGCGTGACCTGTCATGGCTTTGGTAGCGCTCAGTGGTGGCGTTGTATCACCAAACACTTCACGAATTGCCCAAAGCTCTTTCACGTCGCCTACGGGTGTAGAGGTGCCGTGGGTATTGATATAATCGATAGGTTTATCTAAACCTTGCATCGCTTGTTGCATACAACGCACAGCACCTTCACCGGACGGGGCCACCATATCTGCGCCGTCTGACGTGGCACCATAACCGATAATTTCAGCATAAATTTTGGCGCCGCGAGCTAAAGCATGTTCAAGCTCTTCAACTACCACCATACCGCCGCCACCAGCACCAACAAATCCATCACGATGTACATCATAGGTACGAGATGCTTTTGTTGGGTCGTCGTTGTACTTAGTTGACATGGCACCCATAGCATCAAATTCAGCAGATAGGGTGTAGTGTAGTTCTTCACCACCACCCGCAAAAACAATGTCTTGTTTGCCTAATTGAATTTGTTCTAACGCGTTGCCAATACAATGGGCGCTGGTTGAACAGGCTGAACTAATTGAGTAGTTCACACCTTTGATTTTAAACGGTGTGGCAAGGCAAGCCGAAACTGTACTGCCCATACAACGGGTTACCATATACGGGCCAATACGTTTTACGCCTTTTTCGCGCAAAATATCGATAGCTTCAACTTGGCTTTTTGATGATGCGCCACCGGAACCCGCAATGATACCGGTTCTTACGTTTGAAACCATACCATCGGTCAAACCTGAATCATCAATAGCTTGTTGCATAGCGATATAGGCATAACCTGCAGCGTCACCCATAAACCGCAATATCTTACGATCGATATGATCTTTTACATCTAGATCTACTTTACCCCAAACTTGGCTGCGCATACCCGCTTGTTCAAATTCCTCGGAAAAAGTAATGCCCGAACGACCTTCTCTAAGAGAGGTTGTGACTTCATCTTTATTGTTACCAATACTGGATACTATGCCCAGTCCAGTAATTACCGCTCTTCTCATGACTAATCCTTCAAGAAAATTATGCCTGTATTCTAATGATTTTGCTCAGCCAACTGGTCTGCTTTCAGCGTACACGTGTCAGCTTAAATAGAAAATCAAAGCCTTGCAAATAATTACTGTGATTGTTGTGAAATAGCGCATACCTTAAACTGTATAATATACCTCACAATTTATGCATGACTATCGAGAGCTTATTCAATTTGACTATTGCCAATGCCCACATTCGATTCAATGAAAATGGCACCCCTTATGCCACACAGTTTGAAGACTTGTACTTTTCTGATACTCAGGGTTTCGATGAAACTACCCATGTATTTGTTAAAAGCAATAAATTACTACAACGTTGGGAAAACTGGCAAAATCAACAGTTTGTCATAGCTGAAACAGGGTTTGGTACTGGCCTTAACGTTTTGGTCACTATGTTGCATTTCGAAAAATTTAGTCAACAAATTAACAGCCCAAAGTTTAGGCTGCACTTTATTTCTATCGAAAAATTTCCTCTCAGTCATGCTGATTTAACCACAGCACTATCGCTTTACCCACAGCTAAAACAATACACACAACCTTTACTTGAGCAATACCCGATACCCGTGGCGGGATGTCACCGCCTGACTTTTCTTGGTGGCAAGGTGATTTTGGACTTGTGGTTAGGTGATGTGCATGACGTTTTGCCTAAGATTGAAAATAAACCTCAAGGTCTAGTTGACACTTGGTTTCTTGATGGCTTTGCGCCCAGTAAAAACCCTGATATGTGGACACAAGAATTGTTTGAAAACATGGCATTACTTGCCAAAA
>QIJM01000178.1 GCA_003232445.1 Paraglaciecola arctica | reverse complement strand
TCCAGATACTTCCATATTTCGGAAGTTTTAGGATATAAATAAATGCTAAATAGTCCTGTATAACCTCTATTATCATAAAGCACAATAAATGTAGCCTACAATAGCGTTTCTTATTTACTGTTTTTTATTTCTCAATGATAAGACTATTTTTTTGATTTAGTTTTGAAAAGCGGTGAAAACAATTCCTGCAAATCATCCGCGTTAAATTTTATTGTATCACTCTGTTTACCTTGTTTATAAACACCCTCAGCGAGTTTCCTTTTTCTGGCCTGCATACTTATAATTTTTTCTTCCAACGTATTTTCTGTAATTAGTTTGTACACAAACACTGCTTTTTTCTGACCTATACGATGGGTTCTGTCGGTTGCTTGATTTTCAACAGCTGGGTTCCACCAGGGATCATAGTGAATAACCGTATCAGCTTCGGTCAGGTTGAGTCCTACGCCGCCTGCCTTTAAACTAATCAGAAAAACATCGGCTTCCCCACGGCGAAATTGCTCAATCACTTGATCACGTTTTCTAGTCTGACCAGTCAGTTTTGTATAGTTAATATTGTTGTCATACAGTTTTTGCTCGATGATTTCCAGCATTTTTGTAAACTGGGAAAAAATCAAAATGCGCCGTCCTTCTTCCAGCATTTCCGGTAACATTTTCATTAACATCTCCAGCTTGGCAGAGTCCTTGACCTTTTTTGCTTGCGCTAATGATAGTAACCTTGGGTCACAACAAACCTGACGTAGTTTCAATAAAGCATCAAGAATGGTTATGTGGCTGCGCGCCAGTCCTTT
Organism: Paraglaciecola arctica; assembly: GCA_003232445.1. Lineage (GTDB taxonomy): Bacteria > Pseudomonadota > Gammaproteobacteria > Enterobacterales > Alteromonadaceae > Paraglaciecola > Paraglaciecola arctica_A. The sequence goes on along the minus strand of QIJM01000178.1, from coordinate 8,550 downwards.
ATTGGCAATGGCATCTCGTACTTTTTTCTCCATCGACAAGCGAATACTCTCGTAGAGCGCCGCTTGTTTATTAGCTAACGATACTGAACGAATGATCTCTGTTTTGTCCGGTAACTCTGATAAAACTTCCCCTTTGGTACGACGCAACAGAAAAGGAGCAACACGGCGTACTAGACGCTGACGCTGTTCTGTATCACCCTGTTTTTCAATGGGCGCACGGAAACGTTGCCCAAATGATTTGCTATCACCCAAAAATCCTGGCATTAGAAAATCATACAAGGCCCAAAGCTCACCCAAATGGTTTTCCATCGGCGTCCCTGTCAAACACAAACGGTGTCGGGCAGTAATTTTCCGTACTACCCTTGCCGCCTTCGCACGTGGGTTTTTAATCACTTGTGCTTCATCGAGTATGAGATAGTGATATTTTTGTGCCAACAGTATTTCTTCATCGCGTACGAGTAGAGGATAAGTACTAATGATCAGATCATATTGGTCCATAGTGTCAAAGTATTGTTGGCGCTGTGGACCTTGCAAAACCAAAACACTTAGCTTCGGCGTAAACTGTTGGACCTCCCGCCGCCAATTACTCATTAAACTGGTTGGCGCAATAATCAAACAGGGCTTATCCATACGCTTGCTTTCTTTTTCCTTTAGTAAATGCGCTAACGTCTGAACTGTTTTACCCAGTCCCATGTCGTCCGCAAGAATACCATTAAACTCATATATACGCAGGAACTGTAGCCAGTTCAGACCCTGTTGTTGGTAACTACGTAAGGTCGCTTTTAGTCCACGCGGTTTTGCAACATCCCTGATACCCTTGAAATTTTTAAGTTTTCGTCCCAGATTACGCATCGCCTTGCCACCGCGCCACTTTAGTTCGCTGCCACAATTTTCTTCCAATTCAGCTAATCGAGCGGCATCAAAACGGTTTAAACGCATATTGCCATCCGCATCCAGTGTCGTGGAATCATAAAGTTCATACAGAGTTTGACATACCGAGTGGATTCGGCTCGACGGCAATTGCAGATATTGTCCGTCACCCAGCGGTAGAATGAGTATTTCCGGTAGATTATCCAGTTCATAATTATTCATGACATCGACTATCAACGGTAACAGTTGCAGCTTGCGCCCCTGAATGTCCAGATCAAAACGTAAATTAAACCAGTCATTATCACCGTCAATCTCCACTTTCCAGTCGTCGGCACTCAAGAATTGCAAATGAAAATCAGAAGCGAGTTGCACTATCCAACCATCGTCTTCCATTTTGGGTAAAACGTCTTCCAAAAAATGTTGCCAACAGGCAATGGCGTCAATCAGATTATTCTTAACCAGTGGCATCAATATCAAATCACCAGATTGATTGTTCGTAACTAGCTGGGAATCTGCACCAAAAGATTCTATTGGTGGCGAGTATCCATCTGCCGAATCATGCGGGGCAAGCATGGATGTTTGAGCATTCACTGAACCCTGAAATCCAGCGTTGTTAAGCTCTGCATGTGCGGATTGCTCTGCAACCAAATCGCGATGAATAGATATAATTTTATTATTATCAATCAACTTGCGTACAGGTGTGATTGGCGCATACGCCAGTTCGTAACCGGCATAGGCAAAACGCAAACGCATCACATGAGCGACCTGCCCACTGCTTGCATCCTTTTCAGTAAACAAATAGAGATGTGGAACAGGAAGCTGATCTTCTATAGTGGTGCTTGCCATCTGTTGTGGTGCAGGCAACGGGTGATCCGTTAACCGGGTCAGCAACTTTACGCTAAATTCACTGCTTGTCCCAGCGGGGACGACTGGCGCATTCAACAACATACTCCATTGCTTTGCATTAAAGTCGGCTCCGCGCAAAGGTCCGATAACAGCAGCTTGGCTATTGGAATAATCGATGTACAGGGCCGGCGTTGTATTCAAAACCTTCGCTTCTGGCTGCACTTTTATTTGCAGATGGCGATCATTGTTTTTATCATTGCGCCAATTGAGTTGTAATTCACGTGGTTCGCCTTGCAAAATTGGCTGACCGCTGGTATCAAGCCAGAAACAGCGCCCGGAATTAAGCATTTTTGACAACGCCAAAAACCCCAGCTCACCTGATAAAAGATAAGTCTGGTAACCCACTGTGCATTTCTCCTGCGCTAAAACCAGCCGGGATATTTCCTGATCGCTAGCGCGTGCATAAGCAGGGCGTAAATAGAGGGCGGTCAGATTAAACAAGTCTAACGCACGACTTTTGCCAAGCCCACCTTTTTTTAATACACGGGTAACTTCAGGCTTGACCGTCAATGCCGCTGTGTCACTGGAAAACGTTAGGATATAAACGATAAAATTTTTATCCGCCGTCTCTAACGGGTCTCCAGTCCCACCAGCATTAACAAATTGATCCAACCAGCACAAACTAGGAGACAGCTTACTCGGATTTTCCCTACCCGGTTTTTCCTTGTATTTTAGACAGGCAGCCACGACATGTTTGCAATTAAATGAAACTGGGCAGCTGCAATCACCGTCTATCTGTATTTCACCTGAAGCAAAGCCAAAAATACTAATACTCTGTTCGTAAGGATAATCGAGACTACCATGAACCGATGCTTCTAAAATAACCTCATCATCATCAACTTCCATAACACTCAGGTCATCTACCATGTCCTGTAAAAAATAACGCCGCCCACGCGTATAGCTATTTTTACTAACCCAGCTTTTGATATCATCAGTTTTTAATTTGTACATGAATTTTCTGGCTAAAATATAGTCAAGAATAGATGGGATTATACAACCATATAGACGCAAGGGGGGGATTATACAGTTTAAATTAATAACAATAATGCATAGAAATCTGTTATTCCTGACACAGTGTCTGTTAATAATTGCAGTTATTTATACCGCTGTGGTCGGTCGATCTTTTTCGTTATGAATCCCTCTTATTAAAATCCCATTGGGTGATGGTAGTGATTGATCAGTACACTCTGCGAATCATTGGCTTTGCAGTACAGATGAGTGACTGTGATGGAATTTCTTATTGTCGATTGTTTAATAAAATCATTGCACGCTATCCACCCCCAAAATACTTAAGCTATGACAATACTATTTCCGTGCGTCAACTCATTTTTCAACCAATGCCCACGGTGCTGATTTGCCAGGGTTTCAAATTCATGTCTCGGTATTAGTTTCAGTCGTTGTGAAAATACAGTATTATAATGACTCATGGCCTAACCCTTTTGTTTATCAATGTCTTGTAGTGATTTCATTGTAACAAAACAAAAGTGGTCAAGCCTGTTTATTTGGCTCTTAACGGAACAGCCGTGATAATTTATCTTTGATAAAGTTATTTTTTATTAATCATTTACTTAGGTGTGGTTGTGAAAAATAATGGAATCAATAGAAAGCAAATTGAGTGTTTATGCGTATTTCAAATTATATTGTTAAAAGATTTGTAATAGCAAGTTTTTTTTTAATTAGTGCCTGTGCACATAATCCACCCGTGTCTGAGGTAAAGAATAGCTTTAGAGCTTTGGTGGGTAAAGGTGAGATTATTCAGAAAAAACATAAACTTGATGGTGGGAATTCCACTGTGAATGGCTTGATGTCTTATGTGTCAGAGATTAGTTTAGTAGGTGAAAAAAATTGTTTTGGCATATCCTTAACGTCGTCAGTTGATTACATTGCATTTTTAGTTGCCTGCCCATCTGGGCAATATTATTTCTGTACAAAGAAACCTAGTGCATGTGTGGATAAGTATGTTGGCCGAGTTCGAGTAAAAGGTAATCGTTTTGAATTACGATCAAGTTCAAGTGATACTCGTTATCGAATTAAAATTTATCCAGGCCGGCTATTATATCGTGTTTACGAAAGTGATTGCCTTATTTCCTATCCACATGGTTGCTTAGTTGATGGGTTTGGGTGGAATGAAATATTTTCTTATGATTTTCGTAAAAATATAAAGTAAGTACGTTAGTAAAGCTTACCTAAATAGAAACCAACTTGTCAGCGAAAGAGAAAAACAACTTCAACAAAATGTAAGAAGCTACACAACATCAACATGGTTATTAAAACTCTCGAAAATTATATTACTTGCGGCAGACGATATACCCAATTATAAAATTGCCAAAAACTCAAAATTGACGTTAATAAGGTAGGAAGGCGGCGTAATCGCTTTGCAGAGTTTAGTTTTCAAGGGATCGAAAAAGATTTACCCAGAGGGGCTAACCATGGCGGTAAGAATTCAGCAGAACAAGCGAAAATAGTCTAGACTCATTCACTGGTTCGAATATTTTTTCTGCGAATCTAGTTTACTACTAAATTTAAAATATTTTTAATCATTGCTGCTCCGTTAACAAAAACTTTCTGCATTGTAATAAGCCTAGAGTAGGCGTACATCATTATAGATCGTATTCGTGACATGAATTAGTGACGGGCGGACTACTTAATTGACATCTAATAACACCCATAAGTACAATCACCATCCAGGGCCAATTCTTGTTGAACTAGAATAATTTTGGCCTGATATTTAAGCGGGCGTCCCTGACTTGTCAAGACTTATAAAAAAATGTTAACTAGTAACATCGTTAGTATGTAACGTCATGAAATAAACCGAAAAGCCAGGACACCCAATAGTGTAAACACGGTACTCGGTCTCTACACTTAACCTAGTTCACAGTAAGGATCGGTAGATAAATTTTATGTTTAATAAAAAAGCGGATGTTCTGGCTTCGGTTTTGCTATTGTACCTCTTTAATAAAATATCCGAAATCATTAAACCACTTCAGTTAAAAGGTATAGTACAAGGCTTGATCCAGATTTTTTATACATCCATTTCCTGACTTTGCTTTTGTTTCTGTGGTTGGATTTGTGCTACTTGTTTTTGATATTGTAGCGAGACTTGCGCAGGATCACGTTTGTCACTAAGATCTTCTGCGCGAACCGAGTTTGCTGAATATAACTGAAGCTGTTTTTCTTCACCGCGTGCATTTCTCATTGCAAACTTATCGCCCTTCTCCCCATCCTGAGGCAAAAAACCCAGTTGTTTCCACGCTTGGGCTGGCAAATACTGTTTCTTCTCTGCGGAAGAAAGCGAACGGTAGCGTATGACAGTGCCGGTTGATTCTAGTTTTCCTTTTTTGCTGTTTGTCCCACTTTTTTCTTCATTATTATTTAGTGTTTTCTGGGGATCAGTTTCCAATGTTTTTGCAGGCTTTTTATTACCCATTTGCTTGATTATATAATTTTTAACTATATCGGGTTGACTAGACAACTTCTTTTCAAGCGTACGCGTGAGTTCTTTACTGTCTTCGAGTTGCTTCTCTATACCGATTTTTTTCACTTCAAGACCGCTTTGCCTTACCTGAATATCAGCTACATTTTTCATGAATGTATTTTCGCTCGTTTTTGGTATCAAGTTTTTAGGCAGTCTACTGGCTAAATATTTTATCGCGATAGGATCAGAAACTGCCTTGTGAAACTGTTTAGAATAGTCCAGTTTCGCATTGGCTTTATCCCATTGTGCGTCTGCTATATCTTCTTTTGCATTTTTAATATCCTTCAAATAGGAACCCACCATGGGACCACTCGGTAACAAATCATTCGCCATTTTGGTTAGATTTTGACCGGCTTTTTGGACCGCAATTTTCGAATCAATGAGCGCATGCAGACTCTTGGGGACAAATTCTTTTTTACTCGGTAACACCTCAAATGCCGCAGCGGTAAACTTGGACATTGTAGACTCGCCATCTTTATAACTAATCAGTTGCTTGTCTATATTCGTCTTTTTCACTTCAAAGCTGCTTTGTTTTTCTTGCGATTCAGCCAAGCTTCTAATCAAGGGATTAACGTTTGCTTGTTTTTGGGTGCTTCGCGCCAAGGCAACCGTCAGATCCAGCAGCACTTTAGGTGACATTTTATTGAGTACTTTATTACCTAAATCCTTTGCGGCCTCCGGATCTGAAAATGTTTTCTGAAATTGCTTGGCAAAGGCAACTGTCGCTGTGACTTTATCCTTTGCCGCTTCCGGTAAGCTTTCCTTCGCACGCATTATCGCTTTCAAATTTGAACCGCCAAGATCACTCGGTGTGATCTCTAGCCTCAATTCGTTTAAATGATTATTTGCTTTAATAAGGACTCTTTTTGAATCAATGAGTGCATGCAGACTCTTGGGGGCCCCTTCCTTCTTATTGGGGATCGCTTCAAATACAGCGTCTGAAAACTGACCGATGGTTGACTTGCCATCGAACATACTCGAGTGCTTTATGGACTTTTGGTGTTAAATTATATGTTTGAGAAAACTTGGTAAACATTGAGGCAGCTTTTGCCTCGACGATCGGTGTGGTAGCTATAAAGGCCCATCCTTGGCCAGCGATATTTTCTTTGTGCATAATTTTTTCTACTTTTTTATTTAGAGTAATATATGCATCAAAAGTATCTTGCTTTATTGTGCCACTTTTAAGGAAAAGTTCTGCGCTCTCACGCTTAGCGCTATGAGCTTGATCAATAAAACCCGCAGCAATGACAGTCATACCGACACTGGTCACTAATCCTAATTTTCCTAACTTTGCAGCATTGCCTGCTTTTGTCGCTTTGGCCGCCTCATCTGCCTTATCAACCGCCTCGTCAATTAACGTCGTTGCCTTGTTTGATTTAAGTGAATCATCAGGTGAACCTTTTTCCTTTTCGAGCTGCTCAGCTTTAGCGATTTCCTCTGGGCGCGTTGCATAGGTCACTCTTCCATTTTCGGATAGCGCAATGGCTTTAGTTGCTTTATTGGTAAGATTTTCTATAGCTTCGGGTGTATCGAATACATGGACCTTTCCCGATTTACTTGCATCCCGGTATATTTTTGTCCATTTTTTTGCCTTTTCATCGGGACGATATACAGTGCCTAAATCTGGATCCTTTACGTTAATGACAGCCAGAACATTATCTGTTTTATTGTAAAAGTAAAATTCCCTTCCATCGGGGTGAGCAAACCCCTTAGTTCCTTCTTTTTTAAAAAAATCATCAAGATAATTTTTTAAATCTGATTTGGACTCGATATTTAGATCTCTTCCATTTATATCACGAAACTCATTTACTCCTTGAAGCTCTATTTTTCTGCTTGGCTCATCGCCTAAAACATGCTTACGATAAGCATGACTATATGCGATTATTTGTGTTATTATATCCAGTTCTGGCTTCGCCATATCATTTCCTTCTTTTTACATTTCCTAATCAGGAATACATTAAGTCTCAGGTGAACCAAAAGTTATTAAATGGATATCATCAATATCTTTATCTAACACTAGAAATTTTTCTTCCGAGATACCGCATAACCTTTCTGTATCATAAGACAATGACCTCATCGCACCCAAAACGCAGAAAATCGTACTTAAATCACCTTTAGATAAGGCTAAGGTATCTCCAGAATTATCTATTTTAACCTGTTCAATCGTTTCTGGTTCTACAGACGCGTATGAACTGGCATAGGTATTGTAGCTATCTTTAAAATTATTAATTAGAACTAATATATCACTTTTATCCTTTTCGGTTCCCTTAACATAAACAGTGTCATTTTCTATATGGGAAAATTCCATATCAATTCCTCTTTCAGTGGCACTCTTAATCAGCATCTTTGTACTTTAACATTCAGTATTCATAAAACAATGATAATATTAATGCTTGTTAATTTGAGATTCTGCGGGATAAACCCCTATTCTGGATCCCCATCTTTCAATTAATCAACACCTTGCCTGACTAGTCCTGTGCGAAATGCTAAATTGATGCTGCTATTGGCAAACTAAATAAACCCTTGCAGGGTAATTTCCATAATCATCAAGTGAAATAGTTTCTTTGTTAATTTCCACACCAGCAGCACCTTGAGAACATGTTGCCATTGCCAGGGATGTTTTCAGTTCTAAAAATGACAGGACATATATGGACGTCCCCCCAAAATCAAGGACAGATGAAAACAACCTGTTACGATATATCCGGCCTGTTAGTGGATGTTAATGCTTCCTGGCCTCAATGAGATCTGCATCATAAGCCGACAAAAATTTTCCATCTACCGACAAACCATCTGCCTTGATGTCTTTGATATGAACTTTTGCTGATTCGATCATCCCTTAAAACTCCGTTTGCTCTGCGTCAGAAAATACAACCATATCGGGTGATCCTTCCAATTATCTGGCATTCCCATTGCCGCGCGCCATCTTCCTTCTTGAGCAATTGGTACTATTAGATCGTTACATTTCTGGCACCAGCTATCACCATTATTTGTCGTCTTAAGCAAATAGCGAAGCATTAGGAGAATATAAAATATTCTGTCATTACGTGGTGTCACAGGCGGATTCCACTCTGGCGCCCTGGATCTTTCCGGGCGAATAGAAAGCTCCCGATTCCATAACCACAATATGAGGGACACTCACTTTTTTATATGCACAAATTTAACATCACCAATCGAAGTGTGCACTTGGTCTATTGGTAAGAACGAATTCGACCCTTAGTTTATTGGGTGTCCCGAGTTTTGTTTTATTGACCTGCAATATTTTCAGCATGCATAATTTTCTCAACCGATTTATTCAGCTC
>QIJM01000253.1 GCA_003232445.1 Paraglaciecola arctica | reverse complement strand
CAAATAAGTAGTTACCGTATTCAGCGGTATCTGAAATAACGATGTTCATTTCATATAAACGCTTACGAGCGATAGTGTTCGAAATCAACGGTGTTTCATGCAATGACTCGTAGTAAGCCGACTCTGGTAAAATACCTGCTTCTACCATCACATCAAAGGCTAATTCAACGCCTGATTTAATCATCGCAACTAAAAATACACCGTGGTCGAAATATTCTTGTTCGTCAATTACACCTTCAAATACGGGTGCATTTTCAAAACCAGTCTCGCCAGTTTCTTCACGCCATTTAAACAAGTTAGCATCGCCATTTGCCCAGTCTTCCATCATAGTGCGAGAGAATTCGCCGCTGATGATGTCGTCTTGATGTTTACCGAAAAGAGGTCGTAACAATTCGGTTAATTGCTCAGATAATTCAAAGGCTTTTACTTTGGCAGGGTTAGACAATCTGTCCATCATATTGGTAACACCACCAATTTTTAATGCTTCGGTGATAGTTTCTAAACCGTCTTGGATTAATTTACCTGCGTAGCCTGCATCGATTCCATCAGCGATCATTTTTTCATAGCCTAATACTGCAGCCACTTGTTGCATACCACATAAAATGGTTTGCTCACCCATTAGGTCAGATTTCACTTCAGCAACAAAAGAAGACTCTAATACACCGGCGCGGTCGCCGCCTGTAGCTGATGCCAAAGCTTTAGCGATATCCCAGCCTTGATCTTGAGGATCGTTTTCAGGATGCACAGCGATAAGAGTGGGTACACCGAATCCACGTTTGTATTCTTCACGTACTTCAGTCCCTGGGCATTTAGGTGCACACATAACAACAGTAATGTCAGAACGAATTTGCTGACCTTCTTCAACAATGTTGAAACCGTGCGAATAGCCAAGGGTAGCGCCTTGTTGCATAAGGGGCATAACCGCCTCTACTACACTTGAGTGTTGTTTATCAGGAGTCAGGTTATAAACCAAATCAGCAGTAGGGATAAGTTCTTGGTAGGTACCCACTGTAAAACCATTACCATCTGCGCGTTGGAAAGAATCACGCTTTTCGTCAATGGCAGCTTGGCGCAATGCATAGGATATGTTTAAGCCTGAGTCTCGCATGTTCAAACCTTGGTTTAAACCTTGCGCACCACAGCCAACGATGACAATTTTTTTGCCTTTAAGAAAGTCACAACCAGTAGAAAACTCTGCACGTTGCATAAAACGACAACGACCAATTTGATCCAATTGCTGACGTAAAGATAATGTATTGAAATAATTTTCCATCTTTAAAACCCTATTTTTTTGATGTAAGTCAGTGATTTACTTACGATGGTCGGATAATAGAGGCAAACCTATGTTGTTTAAAATGATATATTTGCAATATAATGTTGCATAAATCGCAATGCTAGTGAAATTAGGTCATTTAAATGGATATTCGAAGCTTAGAGCTGTTTCAGCATTTAGCCAGCAGTTTACATTTTGCTAAAACGGCAGAATCGATGTTTGTTAGCCCTTCTACTTTAAGCCGCTCAATTCAAAGGCTTGAAGAGGAGTGCGGTACCACGTTGTTTGTGCGGGATAATCGTAAGGTTAAACTGACTGCTGCGGGTTCAAAGCTTCTGGGGTTTTCGCAACACATTTTGACTGAGTGGAAAAAAGTAAAATGGGAGTTGCAACACAAACATCAGCAGCTTCAAGGCGAACTGAGTTTATTTTGTTCAGTCACGGCCAGTCAAAGTCATTTACCTAGTCTATTAGATAATTTTCGGCACAAATATCCACAAGTGGAAATTAAATTGAGTACCGGCGATCCTGCCTTGTCGGTAAATAAAGTCATGCAACAAGAGGTGGATGCGGCCATTGCTATTCACACTCCTGACTTTCCTGCAGAACTGCAGTTCTTATCGCTAGGTGAAATACCGCTGCTACTTATTGCCCCCAAAGACACCTTGTTAACCCGATTAGAACAAGTGGACTGGCGGCAACACTCATTCATTTTACCTGAGTCGGGTCCATCCAAACGTATTGTGCATCATTGGTTTGCTGAACAAGGTATAAGGCCACGTATATATGCCACAGTAGGAGGAAATGAAGCAATAGTGAGTATGGTAGCGTTAGGCTGTGGTTTGGGCATAGTGCCGCAGGTTGTGCTCGATCACTCCAGCATAGGCCAAAAAGTTAATCGTATTAGGCTAGATGATATCGAACCCTATCAATTGGGTTTGTGTTGTTTACGAAAAAGAGCTGATGAACCCGCCATTCAAGCTTTGTTTAACTGTTAGTTAACTGGGCCAGCATCCTGTCAAATGCTCGATAATTAAGCGCCTCGGCTAAGTGTTGTCTGCTGATGTCAGCACACTTGGCTAAGTCGGCTATGGTACGAGCTACTTTTAAAACCCTATGATAAGTTCTTAAAGATAAACCCAGTTTCTCTACAGCTTGTTGCAAAAAAAGCTGATCGGCTTGACTCAAAACGCAATATTGATCCACTTCTTTACTACCAAGCTGGGCATTGGTTTTTCCGCTGCGGGTGATTTGCAATTGATACGCCTCAATAACTCTTTCACGCACTACTTGACTACTTTCACCACGACTTTTTACCTGCTCAGAAAAGTCATTGCTGGGTAGTTTGGGCACATCGACCTGCAAATCAATACGGTCTAAAAATGGGCCAGATATGCGGTTAAGGTAGCGCAGGATCTGTTCGCAGCTGCTACGTCCATCGTTTAAACTGCCAGTGGGGCTAGGATTCATAGCCGCGATTAATTGGAATCTAGCGGGGAATTGGGCTTGCCTAGCGGCTCTGGAAATACTCACCGAGCCTGACTCAAGGGGCTCACGCAATACATCCAAAACCTTACGGTCAAATTCTGGAAGCTCATCTAAAAATAGCACCCCATTGTGCGCCAGCGAAATTTCACCTGGTCTAGGTATGCTGCCTCCTCCTACTAAAGCCACCGCCGAACTGGTGTGGTGTGGATGGCGAAATGCGCGGTGTTTCCATGTGGCGGGGTCAACTGGTTTGCCCACAATGGAATGAATTGCCGCAGTGGCTAAGGCTTCTTCATCAGTCATGGGTGGCAGTATGCTGATTAAGCGGCTAGCCAACATGGTTTTACCTGTGCCGGGTGGGCCAGTGAATAAAAGGTTATGTCCACCAGCAGCAGCAATTTCCAATGCACGTTTCCCCGCAGCTTGTCCTACTACATCCTGTAAATCATTTTCAAACTTCGCATTTTGGTCGACGTTTTTGGCTTGATAGAATGCTAAAGATTGCTGGCCAGCAATATGGTGAAATACTTCCAATAATCCGCTTACAGGAATGATCTTAGCCTGTTTGATAAGCGACGCTTCTGCGGCATTATCTTTAGGTAAAATTGCAGTTCGTTGTGCGCTAGAGCAGGCATATGTAAAAGGCAGAGCGCCAGCAATGGGGCGGATCTCTCCAGACAAGGCCAGTTCACCGACTAATTCTATGTTTTCTAATTGTTGCGTCGGCAGTTGATGGGTGGCGGCAATAATGCCTATGGCTATCGCCAAATCAAAGCGCCCGCCTTCTTTAGGTAAGTCTGCTGGCGCTAAATTGACGGTAATTCTTTTCGCGGGGAACTCAAATCCAGAGTTGATAAGCGCGCTGCGCACTCTATCTTTGGCTTCTCTTACAGAGGCTTCAGGTAAACCCACTAAGTTAAAACAAGGTAGGCCATTGGATAGATGAACTTCAACGGTGATCAGGGGGGCGTCAATGCCTACGCTGGCTCTTGAATAAACGACTGCTAAAGACATGTGGCAACTCCATTTGCTGTCACTTAAGGGATACCTAAGGCTAGTTAATCATCAGAAAATTGCTAGTTATTCATCCTTCACTGAATCATGGGAGTTAAAAACAGGAAGATGCCAGTGCCACTTTAGCGCACTTAAACGACAGGCCAAGGTGATACAGAAGCCTATTATCATGCAACTCACGGTGCTCAGACCTAGTTGAAAGCCTAGAATGTAACCAAGTTTCCATATTCTGCCTAAAGTGCAAGTTTACTTATTCAAGAATGATAATATTAATCTGTGTATATAACCCTCTAAAAAAACATATAGCAATGCTTGGTCTTACAAATATACCGTGAGAATATGGATGGATTGGTATTACTTGCCCTTAAAGCTTATGCCTTGTTAGCCACCAGTGTTGACAAAGGTGCGGTGCGTGATGCATCGAAATTGGAAGATTAAATGACACGTTCAGCTAATGATTATCTAAAGAGTATATTGTTATCGCCCGTTTATGATGTGGCGGTGAATTCTGATCTGCAAAAACTAGATAAGCTTTCTGCTTCTTTAGGTAACGATATTTGGCTGAAGCGCGAAGATCAACAACCTGTTAAGTCTTTTAAATTACGCGGTGCCTATAACAAACTTTGCCAACTTTCTAATGAGCAAGTTGCCAAAGGCGTGGTGGCATCTTCGGCTGGCAACCATGCTCAAGGTGTTGCCTACTCGGCCAGAAAAAAAGGCATAAAAGCGACCATAGTGATGCCTGCCACTGCTCCAGATATTAAGGTTGAAGCGGTACGTAATTTTGGCGGCGAATTTGTCAATGTGGTGTTGCATGGCACCAGCTTCGATCAAGCAAAAGATGAAGCGTTACGTCTTTCTAAAAAGCATGGTTACACTATGGTTCCGCCTTTTGACGACGAGGACGTGATTGCAGGGCAAGGCACCATCGCCCGTGAGTTACTTGAACAAAACCCTGATTTAGATACATTGTTTATTGCTGTTGGTGGCGGCGGTTTAATAGCAGGTATATCGGTATTTCTGAAACAGCTAAAGCCTGAGTTAAAGATTATTGCCGTTGAGTCTGATGAATCTGCCTGTTTACAGGCGGCAATGCAAGCAGGTAAACCTGTTCCGCTCGATCATGTAGGGATTTTTGCTGATGGCGTAGCGGTTAAAATTATTGGTAAAGAACCTTTTCGCTTATGCCAAAAATACGTTGATGAAATCATCTCAGTCAACACCGATGAAATTTGTGCAGCGATTAAAGATATCTTCGATGACACCCGTGTCATTGCTGAGCCTGCCGGTGCTTTGTCGGTAGCAGGTATTCGTAAGTACCTTAAAACAAATCCGATGCAAGGCAAAAAATTTGGCGGCATTTTATGTGGTGCTAACATCAACTTCCACACCTTGCGTTATGTCTCTGAGCGTTGTGAACTAGGCGAGCAAAAAGAAGCGGTTATTGCCGTTAAAATACCTGAGCGTACCGGCGCATTTAGAGATTTTTGTGCACTGTTAGGTGGGCGAACCATCACCGAATTTAATTATCGTTATTCCACAGATCGCGAGGCGCATATTTTTGTGGGAATTAAGTTGAAAGAAGGCCGTGAAGAATTGGCCCAACTGACTGACTCCCTCAGTAATAACGGTTACAAAAGTTTTGATTTATCCGAAAACGAAATGGCCAAGTTGCATGTGCGTTATATGGTAGGAGGTAGGCCACCTAGCCTACTCAACGAAAAATTATTTTCCTTTGAATTTCCAGAACATCCCGGTGCTCTTATGAAGTTTCTGGATACTTTGGGGGAAAGATGGAATATCACCTTATTCCACTATCGCAATCACGGTGCGGCTGAAGGTTTAGTATTAGCTGGCTTTGATATAATAGATGATGATCGTGGCGAATTTGATAAACACCTCGCTAAATTAGGTTATCTATACCAAGAACAAACCGACAATCCTGCTTATAAGTTTTTCTTGTCTGATTTAAACGGTGTATTTGAGTAACACTTTTTAACCGCGAGCTTATTCGCTGCTTTATGAGCCAGTAACAAAAAGAGGCGGCGCATCCCCTCTTTTTTATATCTGCTAAAAAGCCCTGACGATATTATGTTTTCGACATCAATTCCATTAGCGCATGGATAGTGCTTTCTACACCCACCTTCACAGACTCTGGCTCCACTTTAAAGAAGGGGCTGTGATGTGATGGAATTGGCTTTCCACCTTTTTGCGCTGCATCCCAAACTTTTGGATTGGTGCCACCAATACCCCAGTAAACACTTTGAATTTGAGGTGTGGTAGTGAAATAGGGGAAGTCTTCCGCGCCCATACCCTTTGATTGATTGCTAAAGACAAAATCTTTACCCATTTTATCAATCCAAACCGCTTTTAACCGCACAACCAGCTCATTATCATTGACCGTAGGCGGTGTGCTCGAAACCACGGTTACTTCAGGCAGCATATCTTCAGGCATACCCGCAACACGGCCCATATTTTCAGCAATGCGCTTAATACCGTCAAGCAAGGTCTTGCGTGTTTCCAAATTAGTGTTTCTAACGGTCACCTGCAATACCGCTCTATCGGAAATAATATTATGCTTAGTACCGCTGTGAAATGAACCAACTGTTACCACGCCCGGCTCTCGCGGACTGAGTTCGCGTGAAACCAAGGTTTGCAATGCTAAAACAATTTGAGAACCAAGAACAATCGGATCTTTCCCTGCGTGGGGGCTGGCACCGTGAGCACCCACGCCATGGATAATAATATCAAGACTGTCCGAGCCTGCATAAGGCGCACCCCCCACCACGTTGACTACTCCAGTTGGACCAGAAGAGCCTACATGAAACGCCAGTGCGTAATCAGGCTTACCGAATATATCCCAAATTTTGGCGTCCATCATTTGTTTGGCGCCTTTAAGGCGCTCTTCAGCAGGTTGGCCAATCAACATTAATGTGCCTGACCATTTGTCTTTCATAGCGGCCATGTGGCGAGCCGTGCCAACAAGACTGGTGATATGAACATCGTGACCACACGCATGCATCACAGATACTTCTTTACCGGTGATCGGCGAAATTTGCATGACTTTTGACGCATAGTTCAAACCAGATTTTTCTTCCAGTGGCAGACCGTCCATATCGGCGCGCATCATAACAAGCGGCCCTTCGCCGTTTTTCATGATTGCCACAATACCGGTTGATGGATTACCCTCTACAGCCACGCCAAATCCTTCAGTGACCTCAAACCCTGCAAGTTTTAGTTCTTTCGCTAAGCGTGCTGCGGTCTTGTTTTCCACCAAAGACAATTCTGGATTTTTGTGAAAATGGTGTGAAAATGGATAAATAAGTCTTTCAGGTAGCTGTTGTAATCTTTTTCAACTGCGGCTTTAACTTCGCTGTCGGCGCTATAGGCTGGCAGACAGCTAGCCATCACAAAGCCTAAGCATAATGCGGTGTTCATCAATAATTTTTTCATCATTCTTCTGATACTTCCCTGAATATATTGGATCATTAAAAGAGTAACAGAGATTATACTTACCCTCGCAAGACCAATTCGTTTACCAAACAAGCAGACGAGGTTTCTCTCAACTAATCCTTAATAAAGAGCGCGAGTACTGGTTTTATATCTGTTGTAAACGTTGAGCAATTTCAGGTGCAATAAGGTTAATCACATCTATTTTTCGCTGAGTTCTGAATGGCGCAGTTGGCCATCATCATCTGCTTCGATCAAGGCGTTTTCTTTTAACGCTTGAATAAATGTAGCCAGCACTTTTTTATCGAAAAATTCTGGTGAGTTGATGCCATGCAGCGCGGCTAGCCTCTCGGCAAATTGTGCACTTTTCTTTTCCAGTACAGAGCGGCTTACTTTTTCTTGCTGCGACAATAACGTTAACACTACCGCGTAGCGATGTAAGGTTTCTTGAATGCTGCGGTTAAGCAACCATGCTGAGTAGAGCTTTTCACTATCGGCTGCTGGTGTCTGAATTTCGGTTTTGTTAGTCTCGAGCAAACCCATTGCCAACATCTTGGTAAGCAGTGATTCGGTATAGGATGCCGCTTGCTCTGTACTCATATACATAAATAATTCACGTTTGAGTAAGGGGTAGAGTTTAGCTACTAACAGCAATATTTGTTCTTTCGCTAAACTTTTATTGGCAAACACTATGGCGGCAATCAAGCCAGGTAGGGCGAATAAGTGCAGAATATTGTTGCGGTAGTAGGTGAGGATCATCGCATTTTGGCTTTTTAGTGAAATTATTTTACCAAAATTATCCTCTGATACGGTAAATTTATTCAGTTTGAGGGTGTTTTCCAATAACTTTTTACCCGATATTTTCGGTAGGGTGGCAAGCTCGCTGTAAGGGGCGTCACGCAACAACTCTAAAAAGTGATCGATGGCTTGTTCTAATTCAGATTGAGCCATCGCGTGCTTTTTCGCCGACAACAAACAGATGGCACAAATTGACATGCCGCTAACTGCTGCTGTTTGGTTTATTCTGCCCATCACATCTGTAGCAAGATCATTCACAACCGGCGTCAGCCATTTGGGCTTTTTGTCGCCATTGTTTTCTTGCTCATCTCGCCAATTAGGCACTTGTTGATCAAGGTAATTAGTTAAATTGATGGGTTCGCCAAAATTCAGAAAGCCGTAGCCGTAATTTTTGAGTTTTTTAATGGCTGAAAATATTTGGAAGAAAGATTCTTTTTTCTTGCCTGTGCCGTTGAGTTCTTTGAGGTAACTGGACACTTCCATCACATGTTCGTAACCAATATACACCGGCACTATGCTCACAGGGCGATTAATGCCTTTGATTAACGCCTGTAATGTCATAGCTAACATGCCAGTTTTAGGCGGTAATAAACGCCCTGTTCTGCTGCGCCCTCCTTCAGGGAAGTATTTCACCGAATAACCTTTGTTAAACAGCAATTCTAAATATTCGCGAAATACAGATGTGTAGAGTTTGTTGCCTGCAAAGCTGCGGCGTAGGTAAAACGCGCCAGCTTTACGCAATATGCCACCAACAGGACGAAAATTAAGGTTAATCCCAGCAGCGATATGCGGTGTGACTAATCCTTCGTGATAAATAACATATGTGAGTAATAAATAATCCATATGACTACGGTGACAAGGTATATAGATTATTTCGTGGCCATTTTGTGCCAAAGCTCTGACTTTATCGGCATGCCTAACTTCGATACCGTTATAAATTTTATTCCAAATCTTGGTTAAAATTTTCTCGCCTAATCTAATCAGCCCAGGTCGGTAATCAGCAGCTATTTCATTTACGTATTTTTTCGCTTGTTGTTTAGCTTGTTGATGGCTTAATTGTTTGCTGCGGGCTTCTTCAACAATAGCTTTACGTACTGATTTTGCGCCCAGAACACTATTATATAATTGATGGCGTCCAAGGATGTTGGGCCCGGTTAATGTTTGATGACGGCGATAAAAGTGTGTGCCTGCTACACGGATAAGTTTATGGGCGATGTCTTCATCGCTGCCTTTTAGCCCCATCATTTTTCTTGAAGATACGGCTTTGCTGTAACAGACAAAATTATCTCTGCCTAAAAACAACACAATAAAAAATTTACGTAACCAGCTAGGAGACATTTGGTTAGCGATAACGTCTGACCAACCTGAGGTGTTTTTATCTGGCGCTCTACCCCAGAGTATAGAAACGGGTACTATTTGAATATCCAGATCTAAATTTTCTCTATGCAGACTAAATAGTTGAGCCGCATCTTCTTGAATCGAAGTACCTTTGGTTTTACGGTTTAACACCGAACGGGGTTTCTGTAAAAACAAGCATGAAGAATAGCGCTGATCGTTAATAGTCATATTGAGTGTGGGTTTAGGTAAGCCTAATGTCAGCGCAGACATTTTTAGTGCTAATTGGTCTGTGACTGAACGGGTGCGTAACAGATAAACAATGGGGCGGGTTTTATCTATGCCTAGCTCAGCCTCAAGATCACTTGGAATACTGTTTACTTTTACCAGCCACTTTACCGGTACTGTCACCATTGCTAACAGCAATTTATGCAGCCACAACATACACTAAACCTTCAAATACAAAAACGCCGGAAGGATAACATGATGAACTGTATTTTTCCTTTGCTAAACGGTTAAGTTTACATGGCAAACATTCAAACAAAGGTGGGGTATAATACCAATCCACCTGAGTCATTTTCCCTAGTGACACGGGAATTATCTTGGGCACTGAAAATTCTCGTACATGGGAAGGGTTTGACCATAAAATTTTGTGGCCTTTTAATCGTTTGAGCA
>QIJM01000460.1 GCA_003232445.1 Paraglaciecola arctica | reverse complement strand
ATTGTATTCATATCACTTAGGAACAGGATATCCTAAATCCTTAATAATGTTGAACACTTTTTCTTTATTTTGTTACTTGGTTCACTGATCTATCAATATGTGAAAACACTGTATATTATTGTGTCTATCTATTGGCATTAAATGGGATCACACCATAAAAATCTTGCAAACTCTTTTTAGCATATTCACTATTAAAATCGACCCAGAATTGGTACTTTTCAGTTTCATCCATAATGGGTGTGCCATTCAATTCCCGCATCGAGTGCAACACATCTGTTAGTAAAATAAAGTATCTCGATAATTTATCATACAATCCAGTCATCTTTTTTTGAAACAATGTTTCCAACTGTGAATATGAGGATCTGCCGATATTGATATAATAACCAATATCCGTTATTTTCTCGCGGATAGTCCTTGGGAACAATCCGGAAAATAATAAGCACTTATCAGCAACATCGCGTAACTGATTATATTGCTGGCTGCCTTTTTCGTGGAGTCCTTCCATATACTCCACAGCAATAAAGGAATCTACTAACTCAGGTCTCTGCGTATATCGGACTAACGCAAAAACCAGGTAGCTCTCCAGCTCCTCATCCAACTGATATTCACAATTTGCAGAAGCATCTCTGACCAAAGATTGCCATTGCTCAACGACGCTGCCCTCTGTAATAAGCTTACTCATATTTCTTACCTGGCTAGTTTTCCTGATCTGTTTGCTGCGATTAGTCTGCCTTATAATCCACCACTAACGATGTCTGCTTACCTAGTTTTCGGCCAATTTGCGCATTCACTTTAACCTGATTCCGTTTTAACAATTCTGTAATTCCACTTGTCAAAACAACAGGCTATAATGCGGCCTCTTTAGTAGAAGAAAATCAGTTTATTATTAGCAATTATAGTGCTCAATTTAGTGTACTAAGAAATGGCCCTATAATAAAAGATTTAATTGCTATCAATTATTTTTATAACATACTTATATAAGCAAGTATATATATAAGAAACCAGAACCCAAGGGAAAGCGCTTGCCTGCTCAAAAATACAACCACGATATACAGAGAACAATGCATGACATGAATACTTTTCAGGGAATGATATTTGCATTGCAAAATTTTTGGGCTAATCAGGGCTGTGTTCTAGTGCAACCGTATGATATGGAAATGGGTGCAGGGACTTTTCATACCACTACTTTTTTAAGGGCTATTGGCCCTGAGCCATGGCGAACCGCTTATGTGCAACCTAGCCGGCGTCCAAGTGATGGAAGGTATGGCGAAAATCCAAATCGACTGCAACATTTCTATCAGTTTCAGGTTTTACTTAAACCTTCGCCATTAGATATTCAGGAAACCTATCTTGACTCGCTAAAAATGCTTGGCTTTGATACGTTAATACATGATATTCGCTTTGTAGAAGATAATTGGGAATCACCTACACTTGGCGCGTGGGGATTGGGTTGGGAAGTTTGGCTAAACGGAATGGAGGTCACTCAATTTACTTATTTCCAGCAAGTCGGCGGACTCGACTGTAAACCGGTTAGCGGTGAAATCACCTACGGTCTTGAACGTTTGGCAATGTATATACAAGGGGTCGATAGTATTTATGATTTACTCTGGGCCAATACCACACATGGAAAAGTTAGTTATGGCGACGTATTCCATCAAAATGAAGTGGAAATGTCCGCCTATAATTTTGAACATGCCAATGTCGATATGTTGTTCGGTTGGTTTGAAAATTGTGAGAAAGAAAGCCAGACCCTAATTGAAAAAGAACTTCCATTACCCGCCTATGAAATGATGATAAAAGCATCACATATATTTAATCTACTGGATGCAAGGCATGCGATTTCCGTGACTGAGCGAGCGGGTTATATTGGCAGAATTCGCAGATTATCACTGACTGTCGCTAAATCGTATTATTTAAGAAGAGAAAAACTTGGTTTTCCAATGTTAAAGGATTCCCCTCAATGACAAGTGATGATTTATTGGTAGAAATTGGATGCGAAGAACTGCCACCAAAAGCGCTTAAAAAACTGTCACTGGCATTTGAAGAAAATATTGTTGCCGAGATAAAGCACGCTGGTCTGGGCTATAAATCAACCAGGGTGTTTGCAACACCCCGGCGCTTGGCGGTCATAATTAAAGACCTTGAAACTAAGCAAGCCGATAAATCTATTCAACGGAAAGGTCCCGCTGTCGCTGCTGCGTTTGATAAAAATGGAGAGCCTTCGAAGGCTGCTATCGGTTTTGCTAATTCATGCGGTGTTGAAATCGATCAGTTAGAGCAAATTAAAACAGCAAAAGGTGCGTGGCTAAGTTTTACCCAACAGCAAAAAGGACTTTTAACCATACAACTTATTCCTGACTTTGTCAGATCAGCGCTAGACAAATTACCGATCCCCAAACGTATGCGTTGGGCAGATTCAACGGTGGAATTTGTCAGACCAGTTCATTGGATTCTGTTGTTATTTGGTAAAAAAACCATTACCACCAATATCTATTCTGTCGATAGTAATAACCACACCTTTGGCCATAGATTCCATCATCCGCAAGCCGTCATCCTAAAAAATATTACTGACTATGAAGCCACGCTGGAAAAAAAATGCCATGTGATTCCTAGTTTCGATAAACGCCGACAAAATATTTTGCAGCAAATAGAAAAAATTGCCGGTGATAAAAATGCTTGTCTGGATCTCGACCCCGCATTACTAGATGAGGTCACATCAATGGTCGAATGGCCCATCGCAATTCTTGGTGACTTTGATCCTGAATTTTTGGACATCCCGGCGGAGGCTTCTGTTTGCGCAATGAAGCATCACCAAAAGTTTTTTTGCTTAAATGATAAAAAGGGTAAATTATTACCCCACTTTATTACTGTAAGTAATATCGACAGCACAGATCCGGCACAGGTAAAAAATGGCAATGAGCGAGTCATTAGACCAAGACTAACTGACGCAATGTTTTTCTGGAATCAGGATAAAAAACAACCTCTGTTTGCAAAACTTGAAACATTGAAATCCGTTATTTTCCAGAAAAAACTTGGAAGTCTATATGACAAAACGATGCGTATAGAAAAACTGGCTGCCTATTTAGGCAAGAAAAACAATGTTAATTCAGAGACAGAAATAAAACGGGCAGCAATACTTTGTAAGTGCGATTTGATGACCAACATGGTTGCCGAGTTTCCTGAGCTACAAGGTATCATGGGTAAATATTATGCTAGTCATGAGGGTGAAAACCCGTTGGTTAGTGAAGCACTTGATGAATACTACCAGCCAAGATTTTCAGGTGATGAAATTTCAAACAATCTGGTTGCGCAGACAATCGGGCTTGCTGATCGAATCGATACAATGGTTGGTATTTTTTCCATCGGCCAAAGCCCAACGGGCGATAAAGATCCATTTGCATTAAGGCGGGCGGCATTAGCTTGTGTCAGAATTGCAATAGAAAAGCATTACCCGTTTAATGTTCGGGAAACACTTGAGTATGCGTTTTCACTTTACGATTCTAAACTGGAGGCAAAACAGTGCCAGAAAGTAGTCAGCACACTCTATGATTTTATACTCGGACGGCTTAATGTCTATTACCGCAATAACGGATTTTCTGCCGATGCGATTGAGTCAATTGTCTGCTTACCCGATTTGCAAAATCTGACCGACCTGGATAAGCGATTATCTGCATTAGTTGCTTTTCAGAAGCTTCCTGAATCAGCCAGCCTTGCTGAAGTCAACAAGCGCATCTCTAATATTCTTAAAAAGAACAAGGAAAATATTAAGCAAAAATTTAATGAAAAAAACCTTGTCGAACCCTCTGAAATTAAATTACATAACAAATTAAAAGAAATTAGTAACAAGGTAGATTCCTTATTAGAAAAAGAGGATTATGAAAAAGCCATGTTAACGTTGGCTGATTTGCATCAACCCGTCACTGATTTTTTTGACCATGTAATGGTCATGGATGAAAATTCAAAATTGAGAATAAATAGATTATCTCTTCTTCAAAATTTAAGAAATCAGTTTTTGAGAATTGCCGATATTTCCAAACTACAACATTAGTGGATATTAATATGCCAGATATGAATATTGACACCCATTCTGACTCCTACCAATCCATGTTAGACGCAGTACAATCTTTTCACAATAAGCATGATTTTAAAAATACGGGTGGTGAAGAATTAACTTATCGAATTGCACTCATGGCAGAAGAGCTAGGCGAGATATCAGCCTGCATTACCAAAGGTGCAGACTTATCCGAACTTGCAGAAGAAACCGCTGATCTTTTTATCTTGCTGATTGGGACAGCCATTTCAGCCGAGTTTGATCTCAAGCAAGCTTTTTGGGATAAAATGCACATGCTGATGAAACGCAAATCAAAAATGATTAATGGAAAAATTCGTGTGTCTGAGTTTCGAAATATAAAAAATAATGAAGCTGATAATTCTTGATCGTGATGGGGTCATAAACCATGATTCCGATGAGTATATAAAATCACCAGAAGAGTGGCATCCAGTTGATGGAAGTCTCGATGCCATTTCACGCCTAAATCGAGCTGGATACAAAGTCATCGTTGCCACTAATCAATCCGGTGTTGGCCGCGGTTATTTTGATATCGAAACACTAAATAAAATTCATCAAAAAATGCACAGTGCGCTTAAAGAGTTTGGTGGCCGTATTGACGCCATCTTTTTTTGTCCTCACAAACCAGACGACAACTGCGATTGCCGTAAACCAAAACCGGGTTTATTCAATTCGATCAGCAACCGGCTTTCTGTCGACTTGAATAATATACCTGTTGTTGGCGATTCCACCCGTGATCTTGAAGCTGCAAAAGCGGTTTTGGCTTCACCTGTGCTGGTCAAAACCGGAAAAGGAATCGCGACTTTTAACCACACTGGATTTGATCATTCCATTCCCGTTTTTGAAAACCTATACGAGTATGTTGAATCACTGTTGGAGTAAATGTGAAAATTGTTCGTGCAACACTATTTTGGATTGGCTTTGGATTTACCACCGTAATCGCAACAACGTTACTGACAGCATCTTATTTTTTACCATTATACCTTCGATTTAGAATCGCATCGTCTTGGTCATGGGCAACATTAAAGTGGTTAAAAATTACCTGTAACCTCGACTATAAGGTCGAAGGAAAAGAAAACGTACCTAAAGGTGGTGCTCACGTGGTGCTTGGAAATCACCAATCGACTTGGGAAACCATTGCTTGTAACCTGTTTTTTTCACCTGCGGTATGGGTCATGAAAAAAGAGGTCTTGAGAATACCAGTTTTTGGCTGGGGCGCGCGCGCGATTCAACCTATTGCTATTGATAGGGCCAGTGGGAAACGCGCGGTAGAACAAGTAAAACTGGTAGGAATTAAAAGGCTAAAACAAGGTTATTTTGTTGTCCTTTTTCCAGAGGGTACGCGTGTTCTGCCAGGTAAAAAAGCACGTTATAAAGTTGGCGGAGCGGTGCTGGCTGAAGCAGCAAAAGTCTCGGTATTACCCTTTGCCCACAATGCAGGTAAATTTTGGCACCGAATGCAATACACAAAAACGCCGGGTGTGGTCAGGGTCAAAATAGGAAAACCAATCGATACGACTGGTTTAACCGCACAAGAAATTATGACCAAAGTAGAGGCCTGGGTACGGACGACAGAAATAGAAATAGCTAAAGATGCCGAAAACGAAAAACAGGAGGCCGGCCAAAATTCAAATTAAGACCGACCTTAGCCTATCGTTACACATCAAGGTTGCTAACGGACAAAGCATTGCTTTCAATAAAATCTCTTCTCGGCTCTACCTGGTCTCCCATTAAAGTAGTAAATACTTCGTCGGCAGCGATCATGTCTTCAATTTGTACTTGCAGCAATATCCTGCTTTCAGGATTCATTGTAGTATCCCAAAGCTGCTCCGGATTCATTTCACCCAGACCTTTGTATCGCTGTAGATTGACCCCTTTTTTAGCTTCTGTCATTAGCCAGTCAAACGCATCACCAAAACTTTGTACACTGATCTCATTCTGCCCTCTTTTTATATAGGCATCTTCCGCCAATAATCCAATCAATTTTTCGCCAAGATTGCAGATAGACCCATATTCAGAAGAGGCAAAAAATTCCTGCGTATATAATTGAGACAATGTAAAACCGTTAGCCGTCTTGTCAATTTTTATTGCGCTAGATTCTGAATCTGTGTCCCTACTAATACTAACCTGGTAAACAATAGTTTCACTAAGCTGGTTTAGTTGTGAGGAAATATTTTCGCACCACTGATTTAATTCGCCATCCTGATTAAAACTGTTTTCGGACAATGCCGGCATTAGAATCATTCTCTCAAGCACATCCTTTTCGTATTTTATTGACAACCTTCCGATCAACGTTATGACCTTTTGAAACTCTTCAGTAAGCGACTCCAACTGCGGACCAGAAATAGGTGGCGCTTCTTTATTAACATACAACTCTGCATCTTCAATGGCTTTCTGTAAAAAATATTGGTTAAGCTCACTGTCATCTTTTAGATAAAGCTCCTGTTTACCCTTCTTTACTTTATATAAGGGCGGCTGGGCAATATAGATATATCCGTTTTCGACCAAATCTTTCATTTGGCGATAGAAAAATGTCAGCAGCAATGTACGGATATGAGAACCATCAACATCAGCATCCGTCATTATAATGATTCTGTGATAACGTAATTTTTGCAGATTAAATTCATCCTTTCCGATTCCACAACCCAATGCGCTAATCAAAGTGCCAACTTCTTGTGACGATAGCATCTTGTCAAAACGCGCCTTTTCAACATTTAGAATTTTACCTCTTAATGGTAATATCGCCTGCGTTTTTCGGTCGCGACCTTGCTTGGCAGAACCGCCTGCTGAGTCACCCTCCACCAGATATATTTCAGACAATGCTGGGTCACGTTCCTGGCAATCAGCTAATTTTCCTGGTAAACCACCAATCTCCAGTGCACCTTTTCGTCGGGTCAACTCTCTTGCTTTTCGCGCCGCTTCCCGAGCCTTGGCTGCTTCGCGTATCTTTGAAGTAATGGCTTTTGATTCACTTGGAAATTCTTCAAGGTAGGCTTTAAGGTTTTCATATAACGTCGATTCGACAATTGATTTAATTTCAGATGAAACCAGTTTGTCTTTAGTTTGTGATGAGAATTTTGGATCAGGTACCTTTATTG